>SYFR01000286.1 GCA_005800325.1 Myxococcales bacterium
GCCGCCGTTGCCGAGGCCGGGCTCCGGCTCCTGCTCGCAGACCTCGTCGAGATCGATGCCGAGCTCGGCGAGCACGCGACGAAACGGCGCCTCGAGCTCGAGCGCCTGGAGGTTCGACATGAGCGCGCGTCCCATGAGGAACTCGGCCGAGAGGTAATAGATGCGTTTGGTGTCCTCGCGCTCGTAGGTGGCCTCGGTCTCGGCCCAGCGATCGGTGAGGCGGTCGCGCACCGCGAGGGCCAGGGCGCTGTAGCGATCGAACGGCGTGGCCTGCGCGGTCGTGTGTCCGCGGGAGAACTTCACGTGGTCGAGGAACGCGCGCCGCAGCGCCAGCGGGTGCATGCTCGTGCGGTCGTCTTCGACGTGGACCGGGCCGCGCGCGGGGCCCGTGGTGTTGGCGCTCATCTCGGGAGACTCTTTCCGGCGCGCCGCGGTCGTCAAGTGCGAGCTGCGGCGTGCGAGCCGTGGCGTGCGAGCCGTGGCGTGCGAGCTGCGGCGTGCGAGCTGTGGCGTGCGAGCTGTGGCGTGCGAGCTGCGGCGTGCGTGCGTGTCCGCCCAAGGACGCGCGTGTTAGGTTCCGGGCGGAGCATGAGCTCGCGCGGACTCATGTGGCTTCGGCACGACTCGAGACTGTGGCGCAAGGCGTTCGCGCTCGGCGTCGAGCATGGCCCGGATTTCTTGGTCCGCTTCAGCCCGCCCGTCTTCGGCGTGGCCTTCGGTGCAGCGCTCGCGGGACCGCGCGTTCGGGTGCGCGAGACCTTGCGGCTCATCCTCGGCCCGCAGGAGCCCGCTCGCGAGCTCGCCCTCGTCGCCGAGGTGTTCGCGAACTTCGCCTCGTCGATGACCGAGGGAATGCTCGTCGCTGCGGGGCGCGGCTACGAGGCGTCGTGCCGGAGCGCGGGTGGCGCGCACTACACCGAAGCCCTCGGGGCGGGCCGCGGAGTCATCGTCGCGACGGCGCACACGGCGGGTTGGGAGATCGGCTCGTCGCTCGCGCAGGCGCACGGTGCGGGCCGGAGCGTCGTCGTCGTCATGGCCGCCGAGCGCGATCGCGGGGCGCGCGAGCTGTCCGACGCCTACCGCGAGAAGCGCGGGCTGCGCGTCATGCACGTCGGCGGGGATCCCCTGAGCGCCATGCCGCTGCTCCGGCACCTGCGCGACGGTGGCGTCGCGGCGATGATGCTCGATCGCGTTGCCGACGGCATGCGCACGCGGCAGGCGCGCCTCTTCGGCGAGCCGTTCCGCGTCTCCGACGGGCTCTTGCGGCTCGCGGCGCTCACGGGCGCGTCGATCGTCCCCGCGTTCACGCGCCGGCTCGGGTTCCTCGAGTACGAGACCGTGCAATTTCCGGCCCTGCACTGCGCAGCGCGCCCCACCGACGCCGCGCTCGACGCCGCCGCGGCCGAGCTCTGCGCGTGCTTCGAGGCGTTCCTGCGGGACAACCCGACGCAGTGGTTCCGCTTCGGGTAGCGGGAGGCCGCCAGGGCCGGGCAGGGCCGGCTCGCCCGTTGTGGTCCATCCCGAGCTTCACTAGCCTTCGGCGCCGTGGCACAGGTCGACACCAAGCACATTTATCAGTCGCTGTTCGCGAACCTCGCGATCGCGTGCGGGAAGGGCGTGGCGTCGTTCGTCACCGGCTCGGGGGCGATGCTCGCCGAGACGATCCACTCCGCGGCCGACGCGAGCAATCAGATCCTGCTGCTCTTCGGCGTGACGCGCGCGCGCAAGCCCGCCGACACGGCGCACCCGCTCGGCTATGGGCGCGACCTTTATTTTTGGTCATTCATCGTCGCGCTCCTGCTCTTCACGGGCGGCGGGCTGTTCTCGATCTACGAGGGGCTGCACAAGCTCGCGCACCCCGAGCTGCCCGAGAAGCTGTGGCTCGCGTACCTCATCCTCGGGCTCTCGCTCGTCATCGAGGGTGGCGCCACGCTCTCGAACGTGAAGGAGCTGAATCGCCGCCGGGGAGCGGTCCCGTTTTTCCGCTACCTCGCCCGCAGCAAGGACAGCGATCTCATCGTGGTGTTCGGCGAAAACGCCGCCGCCTCGCTCGGGCTCATCCTCGCGCTCGTGTCGCTCGCGCTGGTGCAGGCGACTCGGAACCCCATCTACGACGCCATCGGCACGCTCCTCATCGGCGCCGTGCTCATGGCCGTCGCGATCTTTCTCGCGGTCGAGATCAAGGCACTGCTCGTTGGCGAGGCCGCCGATCCGGGCGTGGCCGCGGCCGCCCACGAGCTCGGCGCCGCCCAGCCGCTCATCGACGAGCTGTTCGAGATCATCACCGTGCAGCAAGGTCCGGGCGAGGTGCTGCTCGCGTGCAAGGCGCGCTTCTCCGAGGGCGCGACCGCGCGGCAGATCTGCCAGGCGATCAACGAGTTCGAGATCGAGCTGCGCGCGCGCCGCCCCGAGGTGAAGTGGTGCTTCGTCGAGGCGGACATCCCCCCCGAGCAGGCGAGCGCGAAGGCACAGGCCGCGGGGGGCTAGTGGCTAGTACCGCGGCACGCTCGCGTCGACGTCGAGCGACCAGGCGTCGATGCCGCCCGTGAGGCTCGCGACGTTGGTGTAGCCCTCGGCGATGAGCCGCTCGCCGGCGGTGCGGCTGCGCACGCCGTGGTGGCAATGGAGCACGATGAAGGCGTCCTTCGGGAGCGTCGCGAGGGCGGCCTGGCCCTCGCCTTCGAGCGGCAACGCGCTCGGGATCCTGGCGACGGCGCGCTCCTTCTCGCCGCGCACGTCGAAGAGCGGCACCTTGTCGCCGCCCGCGATCTTGGCGGCGAGCTCTTTCGCGCTGATGTGCTTGACCGCCGGCGGCTCGTTCGGGTTGTGGATCTTGAAGCCGGCGCCGTCCGGGCCCTCGACAAAGTCGATGCGCACGCCGTCGGCGCGAGCAGCCGATGGCTTCGTGACGTGCAGCGCCAGGCCGCCCGCGTCGAGCACGTAGTCCTGGTCGCGCGCCGGGCCGAAGTAGAGCTCGTGCTGGAAGGCGCTCGTCACGTCGAACCGCAAGACGTCGCCCGCCTCGGCCCCGGCGAGCGCATCCTTGAACGCCTTCACGGCAGCCGGCGACAAGGTGACCTTCGGCGCCTTGGCGGCGTCGGCGCCGGGGGGAGGGGCCACGCCGAGCAGCTTCTGCAGCTCGCCGGACTCGTACATCTCGATGAGGATGTCGCTGCCGCCGACGAAGGTGCCATCGACA
>SYFR01000287.1 GCA_005800325.1 Myxococcales bacterium
CCCCGCCGCGTGCGCCCCGCCCGCGCTGAGGGTCACGGCGTTCGACGTCCCGATCACGACGAAGAGCGCGAAGCCGATGTACGCGTAGAGCGGGAGCTCGATCGAGAAGCGCGAGAACGCCACGAACGGGATCGCGACCTTCGTGCGGATGGCGAACCAGTCGGCGGGGAGCTTGCCGGGCAGCAAGAACGTGTAGCAAATCGCGGCGCCGCCGATCAGCGCCTGGCCGAGGAGCTTGTAGCGACCGGGGAGGCCGCCCGAGCTCTTCAGCTTGATCTTGAGATAGTCATCGAGATAGCCGATGACCCCGTAGCCGGCGGTGACCGCGGTCGTGGCGAGCACGAACGGGTTGCGCAAATCGGCCCACAAGACGGTGGGCAAGAGCAGCGACAAGAGGATCAGCGCGCCACCCATCGTGGGCGTGCCCGCCTTGACGCGGTGGGACTCGGGGCCGTCGGCGCGCACGACCTGGCCGATTTGCTGGCGGCGCAGCTCACGGATGAACCACGGCGCCAAGACGAACGTGAGCACCATGGCCGTGAGCGTCGCCATGATGGTTCGAAACGGGATGTAGCGAAGGACGTTGAGCCAGCTGAGCCAGCCGTAGTGGAACTTCAGCGGGTAGAAGAGCTCGTAGATCATGATGCTCCGATCGCGGCAGGTTGCGCCGCGCACGCCGCCCTGCCATGCAGCGCGAGCAGCGACTCGACGACGAGCTCGGTGCGCACGCCGCGCGAGCCCTTGACGAGGACCAGATCGCCAGCCGCCACGAGCTCGGTCGCGAGGTTCGCGCCTGCCTCCGTGCTCGCCGCGAACTCGCATGCGGTGCCCCGCGACTGGGCGCGCTCGCTCGCGTGCCGCGCATCCCCGCCGATGGCGATGACGAGAGCCGCCCCGCTGTCGGCGGCGTGCGCGCCGAGCTCTTGATGCTCCGCGACGCTCGCGTCACCGAGCTCGCGCATCTCGCCCAAGACGAGGACCAAGCGACGACCGAGCGCCTTCGCGAGCTCGCGCGCTGCGTCGATCGAGGTGCGGCACGATGCGGGGTTGGCGTTGTAGCTGTCGTCGAGGACGACGAGTCCCGATGCACACGAACGTGGCTCGAGCCTGCCCGGACCGTGCTCCTCGTGCGCGAGCGGCGCGAGGGCTCGCTCGATCTCCTCCACCGCGAGCGCTCGACCGGCGACGCGCTCGACCACGGCCAGCGCCGCCGTCGCCGCCAGGGCGCCCGCGTGCCCGAGCAGCGGCACGGCGAACGAGAGCTCGGAGCCATCCGCGCGCCGCACGACGAGCCGCGAGCCCTGGTGCCCGTCGAGGCTGCGCGACACGAGCCGATAGTCTGCGGCGTCGCTCGTACCGTAGAGGAGCCTCGCGCCCGCTCGACTCGCCCCGACGCCGCGCACGACGCGCGGATCGTCCGCGTTGCCGAGCGCGACCGCGCCATCGTCGAGCTCGCCGAAAATCGCGCACTTTTCGCGCTCGATCGCGTCGAGCGTGCCGAGCCCGAGCGAGTGCGCCCGCGCGATGAGCGTCACCAGCGCGACGTCGGGACGCACGGTGCGCGTCAGCTCGCCGATCTCGCCAGGCGCGTTCGTCCCGAGCTCGAGTACGAGGGCGCGATGATGGTCCTCGAGGCCGAACACGGTCATCGGCACTCCGACGAGGTTGTTGAGGTTGCCGGCCGTCGCGAGCACGCGCTCGGGGAACACCGCCTCGAAAAGCGCCGCCATCGCGCGCTTCGTCGTGGTCTTGCCCGCCGAGCCCGTGAGCGCCACCACGGTCGTCTCCCCTGCGGCGCGCCACCTCGCGAGGTGCACGCCCGCGAGCGCTCCGAGGGCGGCCGCGGTCGACGTGACGCGCAAGGTCGTGAGGCCCTCGCGGCGCTCGACGTCGCGCTCGACGATGGCGAGCACGGCGCCGCGCTCGCTCGCTCTCGCGAGGTGGTCGTGACCATCGTAGCGCTCGCCAGCGAGAGCGACGAACGCCTGCCCGGGCTCGAGCGCGCGCGTGTCCGTCGAGATCCCCGCGATCGCGAGCGCGTCCCACTCGAGCGCGCCGCGCACCTCGCCGCGCGTCGCCGCGAAGATCTCGGCGAGCGTGAATCTCGCGTGATTCTTGGGGATCGGCGTCGCCATCACGTCACCGCGTCGCCCTTCGGCGTCGGCGCTCGAGCGGCTTCTGCGAGTGTCCGCCCCTTCGCTTGCTCGCGGCGAGCGGCGAGCGCGCTCTTCAGCACCTCACGGTCGTCGAAGGCGAGCACGTTCGCCCCGACGATCTGGTAGGGCTCGTGCCCCTTGCCCGCGACGAGCACGACGTCGCCCGCGCTCGCCTCGCGCACGGCCGTCTCGATCGCCCGCTTGCGATCGAGCTCGACGCGGTACCGGCCAAGAGCACCGGCTCGATCGAGACCGGCGACGACGGCCCGCGCGATCTCCTCGGGCACCTCGCTGCGCGGGTTGTCGTTGGTGACGAGGATGGCGTCGGCGGCCCTCGCGACGGCCTCCCCCATCAGCGGACGCTTGTCGGGATCGCGATCGCCGCCGCACCCGAAGACGCACCAGAGCCTTCCCTTCGTGAGCCCGCGCACGCTCGCGAGCACGCGCACGAGCGCGTCCGGCGTGTGTGCGTAGTCGACGACGGCGACGAGATCGTCTTCCGCCGCGGCGTCGCAGCGCTCGAGCCTCCCGGCCACGCCCGGCACGGCGCCAAGCCCAGCGAGCGCCGTCGCCTCATCGAGCCCGAGCGCCCGCGCGACGGCGATCGCGCACATGAGGTTCGAGGCGTTGTGCGCCCCGACGAGCGGCGAGCGCAGCGTGTGACCGGAGTCAGCGAGCACGATGGCGATCCCCTCGGTGCTCACCGTCAAGCTGGCGGGCTTCAACTCGGCGCTGGCCGACGCGTCGATCGAATAGCGGAGGACCGTGGCGCCGGTCGCGACGAGCCGCTCGGCGAGCGCGGCACCGTGCGCGTCGTCGACGTTGATCACGCTCACGCGCGGGGGAGCGTGGCGAGCCCCCTCGCTCGGCGCAAACAGGGCGTCCTTGGCCGCGGCATAGGCGGCCATCGAGCCGTGATAGTCGAGGTGATCTTGCGTGAGGTTGGTGAACGCGGCGACGCGAAACGCCACCTCGGCGATGCGCCCGGCGCTGACGGCGATCGACGACACTTCCATCACGAGGTGCGAGGCGCCGCGCGACCGCATCTCGCCCGCCACGCGCTGCAGCTCGTCGGCCTCCGGGCTCGTGTGCCCCTCGCCGAGCAGCGCGCCCTCGAAGCGATGCCCCAGGGTGCCGACGATTCCGGCGCGCCCACCGCACGCGTCGATCGCGGCGGCGACCAGGTGGGCCGTCGTCGTCTTGCCGTTCGTGCCGGTGATGCCGACGACCGCGAGCTCTCTCGTGGGGTGCCGATAGATGACCGCAGCGGCCCGCGCCATGGCGGCGCGCGGCTCGACGACCTCGAGCACGGGCACGCCGAGCGCCGCGAGCTCCGCCCCTCGACCTCGCGCGGTGAGCAGCGCCGTCGCGCCACGCTCGATCGCCGCCGGGGCGAACCTCGTGCCGTCCTCGCGCCCACCTTCGAGCGCGACGAAGAGCTCGCCCGGGATGAGCCGCCGCGAGTCTTGCTGAACGCCGATGACGTGCGCGTCCGCCGCGCCGAGCAACGTCGCGCCGAGCTCCGCGGCGAGGTCGCCCGTCGAAACGGCGATCGCACCCGGGCGCGAAGTCTTGGCGGGCGGCGCATGCATGACGTGGATCAGGTCGGCGGCTCGAACACCAGGACGAGCTTCGAGCCCTTGGGGACACGCACGCCGTGCGCGGGCTCGGTGCGAGCGAGGCGCCCGCTGCCCTCGATGACCGGGACGAGCCCCTTCTCCATAGCGGCCTGCACTGCGGCGCGCACGGGAAGACCCCCGAGCTCGGGGACGCGCACCGCTTCGCCGCTCACCGCGCCATCCGCGCCGAGGGCGCCCGAGCCCTCGCCCGCGCCCGCCGTCGCTTCGGCCTTGCCGTGGTCGAGCGCCGCATAGGCGCCGATCGCGGGATCCGCTTGTTGCGCCAGCGCCGCGACGTCGACGAGGTTCGCTGCCTGCGCGTCGCTCGGACGGATCCCCAGTTGACGCAGCGAGAGCTCGGCCACGCGTCGGAAGACGGGCGCGGCCACGGCGCCGCCCGAGGTCGTGCCCGCCATCGGCTCGTCGATGACGACCGAGATCACGAGGCGCGGCGCGGACGCGGGCACGTAGCCCATGAACGACGCGGTGTAGTTCGTGTCGTTGTAGCGCCCGGTCTTCGGATCGATCTTCTGCGCCGTCGCCGTCTTGCCGGCGACCTTGAACCCCGGGAGCGCGGCCTCGACGCCGGTGCCTTCGCCCTCGGTGACCGAGGTCAACATCTCGCCGACGAGCTTGCTGACGTGCGGCCCCACGGCGCGGCGGCGCACCTTCGGCGACGCCTCGCTGAGGACCATGCCGGTCGAGTCGGTGATCTTGCTGACGAGGATGGGCTCGAGCAGCCGCCCCTTGTTGGCGATCGCGCCGAGCGCCAGGGCAAGCTGCACGTTGGTGACGCTCACCCCCTGGCCGAACGCCGCCGACGCCGTCTCGACCGGAACCCAGGGACGAGCGCGCGGACGAAGTGAGCCACCCGCTATCCCCGCGAACGGCAGGGTCGGAGGCTCGCCGAAGCCGAAGCGCCGCAGCGCGCTGTGGAGCTTCGGCTCACCGAGTCCGAGGCCGATCTTCGCGATGCCGATGTTGCTCGAGACCTGGAGGATCTGCGTCGGGCTGAGCCATTTGCTCACGTGCGTGTCGTGAATCACGACGTTGTCGATGGGCATGTGCCCCTCTTCGCAATAGATGCTGTCCTTCGGCGTCACCGAGCCCGACGCCAGGGCGGCCGCCATCGCGAAGACCTTCATCGTGGAGCCGGGCTCGAACAGATCGTTGACGGCGCGGTTTCGTCGCGCGTCCGGATCGGCCACGCTGTAGTCGTTCGGGTTGTAGCCGGGCGCGTTCGCCATCGCGAGGATCTCGCCGGTGTCGGGCGACAACACGACGATCGACCCACCCTTCGCCTCGTGCGTCGCGAGCGCCGAGGCGAGCTCGCGCTCGGCGATGTGCTGCAGGCTCTGATCGATCGTGAGGTGCACGTCGTGGCCCTTGAGCGCGCTCTCGTCGTTCAGGCCCTCGGAGAAGATGAGGCGTCCGGCGCGATCGCGCAGACCGCGAATTTCCTCGACGTGCCCCTTCAGCGAGTCGTCGAGGTAGAGCTCGATGCCCTCGCGCCCGAGACCGTCCGGCGACACGAAGCCGAGCACCGCGCCGGCGAGCTCGCGATTCGGATAGAAGCGACTCCCCTCGCCTTCGACGCTCAGCCCGCGGATCGGGTACCGCTCGCCGACGTCGCCGAGCGCGCGCACCGCCTCGACCTCGTCGGGGGTCACGCGACGCTTGAGCCACGCGAACCGGCGGTGTCGAGCGAGCTTCTCGCGCACATCCTCCACCGGCAACGACAGCGCCTCGGAGATGCGCTGCGCGTAGTGATCGATGCGCACCGCGAGGTATTGCTCCTCGATGCCGCGCAGCATCTCGACCGCGTCGACGGAGATGCTCGGCACCTCGACGCTCACGGCGAGCGCGGTGCCGTTGCGGTCGTAGATCGTGCCGCGCTTCGGCGTGATGTGGAGGCGGCGGAGGCGCTGCTTCTCGGCGAGCGACCGCCAGCCTTCGCCGTCCTCGACCGCGACATTGTAGGCGCCGTTCAAGACCGCACCGAGCCCGAGTCCGAGGACCGCGCACAGGAGCCCCATCCGGATGCGGATCCCCCGGAGCCGCGCTGGATCGACGTTTTTCACGGCGCCGCGTCCCCTTGCGCCACGGGGGTCGCGCCCGCTGCCGCCTCGAGCCTCATCGGCAGCACCTTCTCTGGCGGGGGCGGGTTCATGCCGAGCAGCGTGCGCGCGACGAGCTCGACGCGCTGCGGAGTCATGTGGCTCGTCACCTCGAGCTCGAGGACATGCTTCATCTCGCGGAGCCGCGCCTGGTCTGCGCGTGCCTTGCCGAGCCGGTAGCCGACGTCGACGATGCGGCCGCGCAGCGCGAGGTGCACGAGGAAGGCCGCCGACGCCGCCGACACCGCGAGCGTCCAGAGCACGACGAAGCGCCGGCCTTTCACGAGAGATCTCCGGCGGTGGGCAGACGGCGCGCGACGCGGAGCTTGGCGCTGCGGGCCCGCGGATTGTGCGCGAGCTCTTCCTCGCTCGCGACGATCGGCTTCTTCGTCGTCGGCTCCCACACGTCACGCTGCGCGAGGGCGCGCTTGGCCATGCGGTCCTCGAGTGAGTGGAACGTGATGACCGCGAGAGCGCCGTTCGGCGAGAGCAGGCTCGCGGCGGTGGTGAGCAGGACCTCGAGCTCGGCGAGCTCCGCGTTGACGGCCATGCGTAGCGCCTGAAACGTCTTGGTCGCCGGGTCGATGCCGCCGACGCGCGCCGGCCCTACCGCGCGAACGACGGCGCGGCGCAGGTCGAGCGTGTCCGCGAGCCGCCCGGACGCGAGCTCTTGCTTGATGCAGCGCGCGATGCGGCGTCCTCGTCGCTCTTCGCCGAGACGCAGGATGATTTCGCTGAGCTCGTCATCGTCGACGCGCTCGATGAGCTCGAGCGCCGTCTCGCCGCGCGAGGTGTCCATGCGCATATCGAGCGGCCCCTGCGTGCGGAAGCTCATCCCGCGCGCGCCGGTGTCGAGCTGCATCGAGCTCACGCCGAGATCGGCGAGGATCCCGTCGACGCGCAGCTCTCCCTGTTCGCGCAAGACGCGCGGCAGCTCCGAGAACGGCGCGTGGTGGAGGCTCACGCGCGAGCCCCAGCGCTCGAGCCGCTGCTTGGCGATCGCGAGCGCCGCGGGATCACGATCGAGACCGATCACCTTCTCGGCGCCCGCCTCGAGCAAGAGGCGCGTGTGCCCGCCGGCGCCGGTCGTGGCATCGACGAAGACACGCCCCGGGCCGACGTCGAGCTCCCGCACGACCTCCCGCGCGAGCACCGAGACGTGCGGCTCCGATGGCGGAGGGCGTGGCGGCGAGTAGTGGCTCATCGGCAGTACATTGACGACGTTCATGCGTTGAGCTTCTCCGCGATGGATTCCGTCCACCGCCCGAAGTCCTCGCCGGGAAGCTCGAGCGCCGACTCCCAGCGCTCCTTCGACCACAGCTCCATGGTCGTGCCGACGCCGGCCCAGAGGACGTCCTTCTCGAGCGAGGCGAAGCTGCGCATCGACTGCGGCACGAGCACGCGGCCGTGCGCGTCGAGCTCGGCCTCGACCGCGGCCGAGAGATAGCGGCGCCGAAACAAGACGATGTCGCGGTCCCAACGGTTGAACTGCGCGACCTTCGCCTCGAGCTCTTCCCACGCCTTCATCGGCCACACGTCGAGGCACGCGTCGCGCACCGATTTGGCCAGCACGAGCTCGACGCCGAGCCCCGTGGGCAGCGCGTGACGAAAGCGCGCCGGGAGGCTCGTGCGCCCCTTCGCGTCGATCGTGTGCTCGTAGTGGCCGCGGAACATCGGCATTTGCTCCTCACTCATGGAACGAAGCGCCACTTCATCCCACGAGCGGGCCCACGCTACGGATCCACGTAATTTATGTCAATACTTCGCAACGACGCGCAGCGTTAACTACACTTGCTCCGTTTTGCCCACCCGCGATTGCGCCATGATTCCATCAAATGTGGGATGAGGTGGATCACGTGCCGCGCGCCGCGCGCCGAGCCACGAAAGGCGAGTGCCGCAGACCGCGCGCCGCGAGCCGAGCCGTTCGCCTGCGGGGCCTCGAGATCCGGATCGTTTCGGGGGTCTCGCTCGACTAGAGTGAGCGCCGCTCATGTCCGCGCAGAAGATCCGCGTCCTCATCGCCAAGCCAGGGCTCGACGGTCACGACCGCGGCGCGAAGGTCGTCGCGCGCGCGCTCAGGGACGCGGGCTTCGAGGTCATCTACACGGGGCTGCATCAGACGCCGGAGATGATCGCCATCGCGGCCGTGCAAGAGGACGTCGACTGCGTCGGGCTCTCGATCATGTCGGGCGCGCACAACACCCTGTTTCCCGCCGTGATGAACGAGCTCAAGCAGCGCGACGCGGACAACATCGTCGTCTTCGGCGGCGGCATCATCCCGGAGGACGACGTCGAGAGGCTCATGGCGGCCGGCGTGCGCGGAGTCTTCACGCCCGGCACACCGCTCGCGACGATCATCGACTGGGTGCGCGCGCACGTACGACCGCCGCAAGCGTGAGCGTCGCGACCGATGGTGGAGCTTCGGCGCACGCTCTGCAACCGCGACTGTCCCGATGCGTGCAGCATCGTCGCGAAGGTGGAAGCGGGGCGCGTCGTCGCCCTCATGGGCGATCGCGAGCACCCGGTAACGAGCGGGTTCCTGTGTCACCGCACGAGCCAGTTCCTGCGCACGCAGTACTCGCCGAGCAGGCTGCTCGCGCCGCTCGTTCGCGACCGAACGGGCACGCTCACGACGGCGAGCTGGGACGCCGCGCTCGACTACGTCGCGGAGCGGCTCACCGCGATCAAGCGGGAGAGCGGGCCTGCGGCGATCTTCCATTACAAGAGCGGCGGGTCGCTCGGCATGGTGACCGCGGCGGCGAGCGAGCTCTTCTTCGAGGCGCTCGGTCCGGTCACCGTGAAGCGCGGCGACATCTGCTCGGGCGCCGGCGAGGCCGCGCAGGAGGCTGATTTTGGGGTGTGCGACTCCGGCGATCTCGAGGAGCTCGCGCTCGCGCGGAACATCATCCTGTGGGGCAAGAACGTCGCGACCTCGAGCCCGCACTTGCTTCCGCTCCTCGACGATGCGCGTGCGAGGGGCGCGAGGATCGTCGGCGTCGATCCGTTGGCGAACCGCACGGCGAAGCTCTGCGACGTCTTCGTGCAGCCGCGCCCCGGCGGGGATCTCGCGCTCGCGATGGCCGTCTTCGCGCTGGTGTTCGCGCGCGGCTGGGAGGCGCCCGATGCCGCAGGCACCTGCGTTGGGCTAGAGCAGGTCCGCACCATGGCGAGCGCGCGCTCGGTGCGCGAGTGGTGCCTTCTCGCCGACGTGCGCGAAGACGAGGCCGAAGCTCTCGCGCGGAGCCTCCACGACGGCCCGACGACGATCCTCGTCGGCTGGGGCATGGCTCGCCGCGAGCATGGCGGCGCGATCGTGCGTGCCGTCGACGCGCTCGCCGCGATCACCGGCAACGTCGGCGTGAGGGGCGCGGGCGTCTCGTACTACTTCCGCCGCCGCCGCGCGTTCGTGTCGCCCGCGAGCGGCGCACACGCGCGACCGCTGTGCGAGCCGCTGCTCGGTCAGGAGCTCCTCGACGCGAAGGAGCCACCCGTCCGCGCGGTGTGGGTCACGGCGGGCAACCCCGTGGCGATGCTGCCGGACTCGGCCAAGGTGCACCGCGCCCTCGCGAGCCGCGAGCTCGTGGTCGTCGTCGACAGCTGGCTCAGCGACACGGCTTCTCTCGCGCACGTGGTCCTGCCGACGACGACGCTGCTCGAGGCCGACGAGCTGCTCGGCGCCTACGGCCACCATCACCTCGGCGTGGCGCAGCCCGTCGTCGAGCGGCCCGCGCACGTGAAGAGCGATCTCGAGATCTTTCAGGCCCTCGCCGAGCGCCTCGGCCTCAGCGACTTCCCGAAGGACGACGCGCGCGCATGGAAGGCGCGCATGCTGTCGCCCGAGCTCGCGCCGCACGGCGTCACGCTCGAGCGACTCGAAGCCGGCGTCGTGAAGAACCCGCTCGCGGCGACGACGCTCTTTCACGGCAAGGTGTTCCCGACGCAGAGCGGCAAGGTCGAGCTCTTCCGTGAGCTGCCGGAGGACGCGGGGGTGACGATCGATCTCGAGTATCCGCTCTCCTTGATGAGCGTCTCGACACCGAAGTCGCAGTCATCGCAGTGGGCGAAGGCGCCGCCGCGGCCCGCCGAGGTCACGGTGCACCCCGACGCCGCGAGCGGCCTTCGGGACGGCGAGCTCGGGTGGCTCGAGTCACGGCTAGGCCGCCTCGAGGTGCGCGTCCGGCACGACGCCGCGCTGCGACGCGACGTGGCGATCGTCCCGAAGGGCGGGCACTACCGCGACGGCGCCGCGGCCAACGCCATCACGCACGCGCGCCTCACCGACGTCGGCGAAGGCGGCGCGCTCTACGACGAGCGGGTGCGCCTCTCGCGCCGAGCCCGCGCCCCCAGGTAAGTATCGGCCGAGAACCGCTACACGCGCGCGAGCGCCGCCGTAAACGCTGCCACGTTGAGGTGCGTAATCGCGATGGCGAGCGCGTCGGCCGCGTCCGGCTCCGGCACGACAGAGAGCCCGAGGATCCGCGCGACGACGCCGGCCACCTGCTCCTTTTCGGCGCGGCCCGAGCCGACGACGGCGAGCTTCACCTTCGCCGGCGGATACTCGGCGACCGACAATTCGGCGCGCCGCAGCGCGAGCAACACGACGCCGCGCGCGTGACCGAGCTTGCCGGCGCTGTTCGCGTTCTTCGCGAAGAACATGGCCTCGACCGCGGCCGCCGTCGGCGCGTGCTCGACGATGATCCGGGCGAGCGTCGCGTCGAGGGTGACGAGCCGATCGCCGAGCTCGCCGGCACCGAGGCGGATCGTGCCGTGCGCGATGTGACGCAGGCGGCTGCCGTGGCGCTCCACCACGCCGAAGCCCGCGTTGCGCGTTCCTGGATCGATGCCGATGACACGCATGAGAATGCTCAACAGCTCCCGTGCCCGCGCCGCGGAAAGATCTGTCCGGGGTTGAGGATCCCCTTCGGATCGAAGGTCGCCTTGATGCGCAATTGCAGCTCGATGAGCTCGCTCGACTGCTCGAGCGCGAGGTACGGGGCCTTCGAGGTGCCGACGCCGTGCTCGCCCGTCAAGGTTCCGCGCAGGGCGACGACGGCGCGAAAGAGCTCCTCGAGGGCGAGCTCGACCTTCGGCTCGTCGGCCGGATCGTCCCACAAGAAATTCACGTGCAGGTTGCCGTCGCCGGCATGGCCGTATGTCAGCATCCGCACGCGATGGCGCTCTTCGATCGCGCGCACGGTCATCACGAGCCGCGTGAGCTCGGTGCGTGGCACGACGACGTCCTCCGAGATCTTCGCGCGCGCGAGCTTGCGTGTCACGAGGCTGAACTGCCGCCGCGCCTCCCAGAGTCGCGCCCGCTGCGCCTCGTCCTGCGCCGCGAGGACCTCGATCGCCCCCGCATCGGCGGCGCGCCCCCCCACCTCTTCCATGGCGCGCTCGACGGTGGCCACGTCGCCGTCGACCTCGAGGATGAGCAGCGCTCCCGCACGCTCGTCGACTCCGAAGCCCTCGCTCCGCAGCGCGGCGACGCAGGTCCCGTCCATCACCTCGAGGCAGCGCGGCACGAGCCCGCGCGCGCCGCTCGTACCGCCGACGATCTCCGCGACCCCGCGCATCGCGGTGTCGATGTCGGGATAGAGCGCGAGCAACGTCGCCACGGACTCCGGCTTGTGCAGCAAGCGCAGCGTGCAGGCCGTCGTCACCGCCAGCGTGCCCTCACTGCCGACCAAGAGCGACGTGAGGTCGTAGCCGGTGACGCCCTTCTTCGTGCGCCGCCCGACGACGAGCGCCTTGCCGTCGGCCGTGACGACATCGAGACCGAGCACGTAGTCGCGCGTCGTGCCGTACTTGAAGGCGCGCGGTCCGCCCGCGTTCTCGGCGACGTTGCCCCCGAGCACGCACAGCTTCAGCGAGTTCGGATCCGGCGGGTAGAAGAGCCCCTCGGCCTCGACCGCCGCGTGGAGATCCGCGAGCACGACCCCGGGCTCGACCACGCACAGCTGCTCCTTGCGATCGATCTCCTTGATCGCGCTCATGCCGACGATCGCGAGCGCCACGCCGCCGCACACCGGCACGCAGCCGCCCGATTTTCCGGTCCCGGCGCCGCGCGGCGTCACCGGCGCCCCGAGCTCGCTCGCGATGGCGAGCGTCGTCGCCACGTCGCGAGGGTCACGCGCGAGCACGACCGCGTCCGGCAACACCGGCTCCTGCTCGGACTCGTCGCCCGCATACGCGAACACGGCGTCCTCCCCCGCGATCACCTTCGAGTCGCCGAGCGCGCGCGTGAGATGGCTCCGGAGGCGATCGGCGTCGGCCGGCGACATTCGCGGGTAGGCCGGGCGCCGGAGGCTCGCGCTCGAGCGGCTCGTGCTCACGCCTGCCTCCGCTGTGGCTCTCTCACGCTGAGGTTATAGCCGCCGGACCGAAGGCGCGGCACCGTGATCCGCGATGCGCCGCACAACGCCGCTGGCGATCCTCTCGTCGGCCCAGACGCTCGTGACGCTGATGGCCCTCGCTTTCTACCTGAAGGTGCGCCCCGATCTCGTGGCCAGCGCGCGCCACCTGCCGAGGGCGGCGGCATTCGCGCTCGGTCCGCTCGCGTTGCCGCTCGTCGTGTGCGTCGGCACGGGCATCACGCTCGCCGGCGTCGCGATCGCGCGCGGGGCACGTCGCCTGCGGCTCGTCGCGACGGGGCTCGCGATCTCGGGCCTCGGCTTCTCGCTGCTCGCGCTCACCGCCTTCGCGAGCCTGCTCCTCGGCTGAGCGCGTGACTCGCTCGCTAACCGCGCGGCCGACAGCGGCCGCTGCCCATTGCCCGTCCGCCCTTCACGCGCGAATGCTCGCGCCGAACTGCGTAGCGAGCTCGCGCGCCACGTTCGCTGTCGCCGCCTCGACCTCCGCGTCCGTCAGCGTGCGCGCCCGCGAAGGATCGGTAGACGCCTTCGGATCGCGGAACACGAGGTGGAATGCCAGGCTCTGGTGCGCGTCGGGCAGCCCCTTGCCGAGATACCGATCGAAGAGCTCCACCGACTCGCACAGCTCGCCGGCCGCGGTCCGCATGGCCTTTGCCAGCGTGCCGGCCTCGACGTCGTCACGCACGACGAGCGCGAGGTCGCGCGCCACGCTCGGGAGCTGCGGCAGCGGACGAAACTGCGGCACCCTCTCTGACGCACTGCCGAGCGCCGCGAGGAAGAGCTCGATCACGAACGCCTCGCCCGGGACCTCGAGCGCATCGGCCACGTCCGGATGCAGCGGGCCAAAGCGGCCGACGGTCTGCCCATGGACGACGAGTCGCGCGGCGCCCCGCGGGTGCAGGTGCGCGGCGGTGTCGCGCTCGATGCCTACCGATCGGTAGGTGAGGCGCTCGACGAGCTCGACCGCGATCCCCTTCGCGTCGTAGAGGTCGAGCGCGCCCGGCTTGTCGAGGCCGCTCCGACGCTCGCCCGCCAGCACCGCCGCGAACATGGGCACTTCGCTCGGTAAAGGGCCGGCATCGCTCGCCAGGAAGACGCTGCCAACGGCGAAGGCTCGGACGTCGCGCACGCCGTGTCTGCGCGCGTGGGAGAGCGCCGTGAAGAGCCCGGGCAGGAGGCTCGTCCGCATCACCGACCGATCGGTAGTCAGCGGGTTCTTCAGCACGACCACGGGCTCCGGGGCCCCGACGCCGCGCAGCTCCTCCTTCGAGGTGAAGCCGAAGGTGAGCGCCTCGGAGAGCCCGAGCTCGACCGCCGTCTTTCGCACGCGGTCGGCGAGCGTGGGCGCCGAGCGACCGACGCGCGGCAGGATCGGGCGCAAGGTCATGGGGACGTGCTCGATCCCGAAGACGCGCATGACCTCCTCGACGAGATCTTCCTCGCGCTTCAGATCGGGCCGCGCGCTCGGCACGACCACCGTGAGGCCCTCGGCCATGCGCGAGACCTCGCAGCCGAGCCGCTCGAGGATCGACGCCGCCCGTGCCACCGGGATCGAGAACCCGAGCAGCGAGGTCGCGCGCGCTTGCCGGTAGACGATCGCCGTACGCGGCTCGGGAGCGACGCCGGCGAGCACGCTGCCGCGGACGGCCGCCCCGTAGGCGAGGCGCGTGAGCAAGCTCGCGGCGTGCGCGAGCACCTCGGGCACACCCTCTGGATCGCAGCCGCGCTCGAAGCGGTGGCTCGCCTCGGTGTGCAGGCCATGGCGCCGCGAAGCGCGCCGAACTCCGCGCGGCGTGAAGTACGCGCACTCGAGCAGCACGCGCTTCGTGTCCGCCGAGATCTCGCTGTCGGCGCCGCCCATCACCCCGGCGAGCGCGAGCACGCGGTCCCCGTTTTTGGCGATGACGAGATCGTCCTCGTCGAGCCTGCGATCGACGCCGTCGAGCGTCACGAGTCGTTCGCCCGCGCGCGCGCGCCGCACCTCGATGCGCCCGCCCTCGAGCCGGTCGAGATCGAACGCGTGCAGCGGCTGAGAGAACTCGAGCATGACGAGGTTCGTCACGTCGACGACGTTCGAGATCGAGCGCACGCCGAGGCTCTCGAGCCGATATTTGAGCCACGCGGGCGACGGCGCGGGCTCGAGCCCTACGACGACCGCCGCGCCGTAGTGCGGGCAGCGCTCCGTGTCCGCGACGGTCACCGACGCGAGCTCGGCGATGCACAGGCCCTCGGCGACCCGCGCGGGCGCGTCGGCGAGCGGCGCCGCGAACGGCAGCTCGAACAGGGCGGCGACCTCCCTCGCGAGACCCACATGCCCGAGCGCATCGGGGCGATTCGGTGTCACGCCGAGCGTCAGGATGAAATCGTGGGTCGCCGGGATCGCGCGGGAGAGCGGCGTCCCCGGCGCGGCCGCGAGGTCCGCGGCGAGCACCAGGATCCCCTCGCCCTTGCCGCCACCCGAGACGAGCCCGAGCTCTTGCTCCGAGCAGAGCATCCCGTCGCTCGGCAGCCCGCCGATCTCCCGAGGCGTGAGCGTCATCCCCACGGCGGGGAGATGCGTTCCGACCCGGGCGAGCACCACACGGCGCCCCTTCGGTGGCACGTTCGGCGCGCCGCAGACGACCCGCTGCACGCCCGCGCCGTGCGACACCGTGACGAGCGTGAGCTTGTCGCGCGTCGGGTGCACCTCGACGCTCACCACCTCGGCCACGATCACGTTCGGGCTCGCCGCGCCGTATTCGATGAGCTCCTCGACCTCGAGGCCCGAGCGTGTGAGGCGCTCGGCGACTTCACTCGGCGAGGCCGTGAGCCCGGGCACGAGCGAGACTAACCAGTTGTAGCTTGCCTTCATCGCGGCGCAGGGCATCGCACCGTGCCGCCCGCGTAGCAAGCCGCTCGCGGTCGTCAGAGCCCGCGAGCGAGGAGCCGTTGACACTTCGTCAACCCCTTGACGCACGCGGCCTCGCGCGCCCTCGACGGCTCCCTCCGCGAGCACGCGAGGCATCGCCGCTCGTGGCGTGGCGCGCTTCCTGCTCCGCGACGACCACGCGCCATGGGAATGAGCCACACGTCGGGAGAGTCAGCTAGCCGTGGGCCTTACGGGATCCCACGAATCAACGTCACCACGCTCGCGCGGATCGCGAGCTCGCCGAGCACCTGGTCCGAAATTCTCGGATTCCATGGAGAGCTCGCGAGCGACGACTACGTGCGCTACGCCGACGGCTTCTACCGCGACAACATCCGTCGCTACGGCGACGACTGGCACTACCTCGACATCGTCAACGTGCTCTACGCGACCAGCAAGGCGCTGCAGCCGAAGACCTATCTCGAGGTCGGCGTGCGGCGAGGTCGCTCGGCGTGCGCGGTCGCGCGCGGTTGTCCCACGGTCGACATCGTCGCCGTGGACATGTGGCAAAAGAACTATGCCGGCATGGAAAACCCGGGGCCTGAGCTCGTCACGAGCGAGCTCCTGAAGCAGGGACATCGAGGTGGCCTGGCGTTCGCCAATGGCAACAGCCACGTGCTCCTGCCGCAGCTCTTTCAGCGGCGTCCGCAGCTGCGCTTCGACTTGATCACCGTCGACGGAGATCACTCCCCGGACGGCGCCTACCGGGACCTGTGCGACGTCGCGCCACAGCTCGAGGCCGGCGGAGTCCTGGTGTTCGATGACATCAGCCATCCCGCGCATCCGTATCTGCTCACCGTGTGGCGAAAGTTCGTCGCGGAGCATTCCTACCTCTCGTCCTTCGAGTACGTGGAGCAAGGCTATGGCGTCGCCTTCGCGGTCCGAACCCAGTAGTACGGGCAGCACGAACTTCCGCGCCCGTACCCTGGCATTGGCGCTCATGCTACGTCTGACCACCTATTTCCCTTGACGGAGCATTTCGTTTCCCGATGCCACGAGGCCGGGGCGACGATGGGCCATGGCATCGATGCGCTCTCTGTGGGTGGGGGCGGCGGCGTTGGTGGTGGGTTACGCGTGCTCGTCCGACGTGCAGCAGACCACCGCCAGCAGCGCCACAGGCAGCGGAGGACCGGCAC
>SYFR01000288.1 GCA_005800325.1 Myxococcales bacterium
CCAAGAAGAGCTCTTGCGCGAGGGAGCGACGCTCGGTCCCGCGGCAGGTGCGCTCCCGGCGGGCTCGGCGCGCGCCGCATCGTCCGAGCGGACATGAGCCGCGGCAGATCCGCATGACCCGCCAGAAGAGCGGCGCCGGCGTGACGTCTGCGAAGCGCGGCGCGTCGACCACGACACGCGAAACGTCGCGCGGCGGAGCGCGGAAGTCTCCGAAGGGCGGCGCGTCGACAACGACCGGCGAGGCGTCGCGTGGAGCAGCGAGGTCGTCGCCGGCGGGAGCGCAGCTGGACGCCGACGCGCTGCTCGCGGCGCTCGTGCTCGTGCCCGCGAGCTACTCGCGCAACCGCTTCTTCGAGCTCTACACCGATCCCGCGATGCGCCGCCTGCGCCGCCGCGCGTCGCTCCTGCGCTCGCTCGTGCGCGACATCCTCGCGAAGAAGGCCACGCGCGCGGTGCTCACGCGGCTCGACGGCGGCTACGAGCTGGCGGTCACCTTCGCCGCGGATGGCGGGGCGCGACGCACGCGCGTCGCCCGCGGTGAGCTCGTCGTCATAGGCACGATGCTGGCCCGCGTCGCGGCGCGCGCCCCGGCAGCCGACGCCGCGCTCGCTGCGATTCTCGCGGAGCTCGGGCCGGACGCGCTCTCCGAGCTCGGCGGGCTCTTCACGCGGCTGCTCGAGCGGGCGTAGCGGGGCGTAGCCTCGAGGGGCTTTCGCGGCCGCGACGGATCGCGTATGTCAGTCGTGGGGCACCTGCTGGTTCTTGGTGGTGTGCATGGATGCGAAAAGATTCGACGCGCCTCCGAGCGCATGGGGTCGCGCCGCCGGCGTGGTTGCGCTCGCGATCGCGACCGCGGCCGGCTGCGTGGGTGACATCGGCGGCGGCGACGGACGGATGGGCGGCGGCGGCTCGAAGAAGCCCGCGTTCGTGCCGGCGGCCCCGACGATTCATCGCCTCTCGCAGGTCCAGCTGACGAATTCGTGGCGCGCCCTGTTCGGAGCGAGCCTCGTCCCGCCGCCGGCCTCCGCGCTGCCGAGTGACGATCAGCTCTATGGCTTCACGTCGATCTCGGCGGCGACGCGCACGATCTCTCCGCTCGACGCCGAGCAATACGAGACGGCGACGTACGGCGTGCTCGAGCAAGTGTGGGCCGAGCCTGCGTGGCGCGAGAGCGTCGTCGGGTGCGCGCCGACGGTCAGCGACGGGCCATGCGTCGCGAACTACTTCGCGAGCTTCGGGCGCCGCGCCTTCCGGCGGCCGCTCGAGGTCGAAGAACTTGCGCGCTTCGTCGCGCTGAGCGCCGAGGTCGCGACCTCGACCGGAGAGCTGTGGGAGGGCCTGCGCTTCGGTACGGCGGCGGTGTTGCAGTCGCCCCACTTCTTGTTCCGCATCGAGAGCGGCGAGAGCGCGCCCGGCGACGACGCGGCCCACGCCGGGCTCTTGCGGTTCACGAGCTACGAGATGGCCTCGAGGCTCTCTTTTTTGCTGACCGACGCGCCGCCGAGCGACACGCTGCTCGACGCCGCCGCCAGCGGCGAGCTCGTCGATCCCATGCGCGTACGCAGCTACGCCGAGGCGCTCCTGCACACCCCGGAGGCGCGCGACACGCTCGTGAGGTTCTTCCGCGACTTCATGAGCATCGGGCGGCTCGACCAGCTCGACAAGAGCGTCGACCTCTTTCCACAGTTCACCGCGACGCTCGGCCCCTCCATGCGCACCGAGCTCGAGAAGCTCTTCTTGGACACCGCGTTCGAGAAAGTGGGCGATTTCCGGCAGCTCTTCACGACGAATCGGACGTTCGTCAATGAAGAGCTCGCGAACATTTACGGCATCGCGGGCGTCGTGGGCCCCGACTTCGTGCCCGTGACTCTGCCCGACGACGGCCGCCGCGCGGGCCTGCTCACGACGCCAGGATTTCTGGCGCTCAACGCGCACAAGACGGCGACCTCGCCGACGCACCGCGGGCGCTTCGTGCGTATCAGCCTGCTCTGCGAAGACGTCGCGCCGCCGCCCCCCGGAGTCGACACGACCATCCCCGAGCCGGATCCCGACAAGCCGACTACGCTGCGCGAGCGCCTCGAGGCGCATCGGGAGAGTGACCAGTGCCGCTCGTGCCACATGCTGATGGATCCCATCGGCTTCGGGCTCGAGCACTTCGACGCGCTCGGCCAGTGGCGCGAGACCGACAACGGCCTCCCGGTAGACGTGGCGAGCGACCTCGACGGCGAGCCGTTCGAGGGCGGTGTCGAGCTCGGGCAGCTCGTGGCCGAGTTGCCCAGTTTAGGGGCGTGCGTCGCGCGCCGCTTCTATCAGCACGCGACGGCGCACCTCGACAAATTCGGCGACCAGGCCGCGGTCGACGCCCTCGTGGCCGCGTTCGTCGCCAGCGACTACGACTTCAAGAAGCTCGTCATCGAGCTCGTCGTCAATGATGGCTTCCGCTACGCGAGCGTGCCGGAGGTCGGCCCGTGAACACCCAAGTCGCCAGGGCAATAGGGGAGGCGAGCGAAGCAGTCGCCGAGACGAGCGAATTGGCAAACAACGGGCGCGCCGCGCGGGTGCCGCGGGTGCCGAGCGCGCGCGGGGAGGGGGCACGATGACCCGCAGTCGCTTCGGGCGCCGCATGATGCTTCGCGGCCTCTTCGGGGGCGCAACTCTTGGGATCGGACTGCCGATCTTCGAGTGCCTGCTGGACGACCATGGCCGTCGGTTCGCGCACGGAGAGGAGCTGCCGACGCGCTTTGGGCTGTGGTTCTTCGGCAACGGCGTGCGCCTCGATTCGTGGCTGCCGACGACCGAGGGCAGCGACTGGCAGGTCCCCGCGGACGCCGAGCTCGCGCCGCTCGCGCCCGTGAAAGAGTACGTGAGCGTGGTGTCGGGCTTGAGCGTCAAGACGCCGCGGCATCCGCACCACTCGGGTATGGCGGCGATCTGTTCTGGCGGCCCGCACCTCAAGATCGACGACGTGCGCGACACCATCGTGTCGACCTTCAAGTATCCGAGCGTCGATCAGATCGCGGCAGACCACTTTCAGGCGACGACGCCGGCCCCGTACCGCTCGCTCGAGGTGGCGATCACGCGCTTCCGTGGCACCGACGAGGGCACGACGTTTCAGTACTTGAGCCACAACGGCAGCAAGGCCGGCGAGACGAACGTCAATCCGTCCGAGGAGTCGCCGCAGGCGTTCTTCGAGCGGCTGTTCGGCATGGGAACGGCAGAGCCGCTCGTTCGCAAGGCGCGCGCGAGCGTCCTCGACGCCGTCGGCGATCAGATCGAGGCGCTCGAGAAGAAGCTCGGCAACCGCGACAAGGCGCGCCTCGATCAGCACCTCGAGAGCGTGCGCGATCTCGAGAAGCGCCTCAACAGCCCCGCGGCCGAGTGCCTGAAGCCGAGCGCGCCGGGCGAGTTTCCCGACGTGGGCGGCAACGAGCAAATGGCCGAGAAGAACGCGGTGATGAGCGATCTCATGGTGCTCGCGCTCGCGTGCCAGATGACCCACGCCTTCTCGGTCATGTTCTCGACTTGCGGCTCCGGCGCCATCATGTGGCCGGCCGGCGCGACGGACGGTCAGCACTACATGAATCACACCGAGCCCGCGCCGTGGACGAAGCAGCACGAGTCGATGAAATTCACGATGGCGCAGCTCGCGTACTTCGTCGGCAAGCTGAAGGACACGCCGGAGGGCGACTCGAACCTGCTCGAGCGCTGCGCCATTCAGGCGTGCACCGAGCACGCCGAGGGTTGGACCCACTTGCAGGACGACATGCCCGTGCTGCTCATTGGCAAGGGCGGGGGCCGCCTCAAGGGCAATGTCCACTTCCGCGGAGCCGGCGGCAACGCGTCGCGGGCGCTCATGACTGCGCTCCGCGGGGCGGGCTTACCGCTCACCGAGTTCGGCTACGAAGAGGGCAAGGTGTCGAACCCCATCACGGAGCTCCTGAACGTCTAGCGCGGCGAGTCGGAGATCCGGCGCCCACTTGACGCATGTCCTTGCGCGTCGATGCCGGAGCGTTCTCGGTTCTCTGTCACGGGCCTAGCGCTGGAAGGAGAGGACGCGGTCGATCAGGGCGCGCTCGCGCTCGTCCGCGGGCGGGTCGCGTTCGATCCCCGTCGTCTGGGGGAAGGGCTGGTGCCGTGGGTCGCGCGGGCGCACGCGCAGCCAGGCAGATTCGATGGCGCCGACGCGCTCGTGGGTGCCGTGGAAGAGGGCGTAGAGATCGGGACCCACGGCGCGGCGCGGGCACGCGGCGATGGTGAATGCGGTGCCGCACGAGGGTCGGGCGGTGAAGCCGGCGACGAGGTGATCGGCCGGATCGAGCCAGGGATCGGGCGCTTCGACGGCGCCGCCGGCGAGCCACGCGGCGAGGGTCGTCGCGGGGGTCGTGGACGAGCCTCCAGCGATGGGGCCGAGCGCGAGGGTGAGCCCGCAAGCGTTGGCCGCGTGCTCGACGGCAGCGAGCGTGGCGAAGCCTGGTGCGTGGACGAGCTGGTCGCACGCGCGGACGACGGGCGCCGCGGGGTGCGAGACGGCGAGCCCTCGGCGCGGAGCGTCGGTGCTGGGCGCGAGGTTGCCAGGGTTCAGGATCCCCGCTGGATCGAGGGCGCGCCGCACACGCTCGAGCACGGCGATCCCGGAGCCGAGCTCGCTCGCGAGACGCGGGGCCTTGCTGCGGCCGACGCCGTGGTGGTGCGAGATGGTGGCTCCGGCGGCGATGACCGCGTCGAGCGCGCGGCGCCATGCGTCGTCGTAGACGCGCTCGCAGCCCTCCGGTGTCGCGGCGCTGCCTGCGAAGGTGAAGTAGATGCTGCAGCCGTCGGGGTAGGCGTGGGACATGTGCGCCATCACGAACACGCGGGGGCCGAGCGCGGCGCGGACGTCGTCGTAGAGCCCCTCGAGGCGTGACCACGGCGCGGCCACTTCCATCGTGTCGACGAAGGCGCCGGCCATGAACATCGGGGCCTGCCGGTAGCTGACGCTGTAGCGGTGGGAGAGCCAGTGGCGCGCCGGCTCCTCGCCGAGATCGGAGGCGCCGGCCTCCTTGCCGATGGCCGCCGCGCGCGCGCGCCCGTGCTCGTTTTGTTCCCGCGAGCCCTCGAAGACGAGGATCAACATCGCGCCGCCGAGCCGCTCGTCCCCGAGCCCGCGCAAGAGCGCGTCGATGGCGCCGGGCGCACGCAGCGCCGCCTTGAGCGCGACGCCGCCGAGGCCTGGGAGCGCACGGGCGATGCGCGCCTTGAGTCCCGCTGCGTCTCCGGGCGGCGCGTCGGCGGGCTCGCGGCCGCGGGCGCGCTTGGTCGCTGAGCGGCGCGCCATGAGCGAGTCGAACGGATCGTAGAGGCGACAGACGGCAGGTCGCAGGCCCTCCTGGAGCATGCGGCGGATCGCCTCCCATCCGTCCCGCATGCGAGGAAACGAGAGCCCGAGGAAGGCGCGGTGCTCGGGCGCCGCGTGAAGGCGCAGCTCGGCGGCGGTGACGACCCCGAGCACGCCCTCGCTGCCGATGACGAGCGGCGTGAGATCGGGGCCGTGCGCGCGTCGCTTGAGCGTCACGACTTCGCCGCGCCCGTCGACGAGCTCGAGCGACGCGACCATGTCCTCGATCTTGCCGTATTTGCCTGAACACTGGCCCGCTCCGCGCGCGGCGAGCCAACCGCCCACGGTCGAGGTGAGGATCGACGAGGGGAAGTGGCCGACGGTGAACCCCTCGCCCGCGAGCTCTTCTTCCATGCGGATCCCGAGCGCGCCCGCCTCGATCGACAGGACGCCGCGCTCGCGATCGAGCATGCGAGTGCGTCGCATGCGCTTGAGATCGACGACCAGCATCTCGGGCGACGGGCGGACGGCCGCGCACACGCCCGAGCCTGCGCCGAACGGGACCACGGGCACGCCGCGGCTCGCAGAGAACGCGACGAGCCGAGCCACGGCCTCGGTCGTTTCGGGCCACGCGACGGCGAGGGGCTTGGTCCCCGGGAGCTCGCCCGCGCGCACGGCGAGGTGGTGCCGCGGCCAGAGATCGCGCGAGTAGGCGATGCGGTCCGGCTCGGACGTGCTCGCCTTGATGCCGAGCTCGCTCTCGATGGCGCGCGCGAGGGGCGCGGTCACCGTCGTGAGCCTCGGGGCGAGGTGCCTCGGCGCGAAGTGCCGCGTCGGCGACGAGCGACCGGGTCGCCGCGAGTCACCGAATGCGCTCTGCCAGCAGGATGGTGCGCGCCGACTCGCTGCCGAAAAAAGCGCCGCGGTGAGCGGGGTGCCCGGTGATCTCGAGCACGCCGAGCCCCGCTTTGTCACACATCGCGATGAGCTCGTGCGCCGCATAGAGGCGAATGGAGATTTCGATCTCGCGGGCCTTGCCGTTGTCGAACATGGCCATGCGCTTCACGTTGAGGCGGCTCGACGAAAAATCGAACCCTGCCTCGTCCATGCACACGCAGCCCGAGCGCTTGAACCACGCCGTCGACGGCGCGCGAGACGTCACGAAATCGCGATTTTGTACGTCGAGCAAGAGGCGCCCGCCTTGCCGCAGCGCAGCGGCTGCACGCGCGAGCACGTCCGCGTTCACCGCGTCGTCGAAGAAGCCAAAGCTCGTCGCCCAGCAGTAGACGCCGTCGAAGGCGCTCTTGACGTCCAGCTCGCGCATGTCGCCGCGCTGGAGGCGCACCGCCTGCCCCTTCTTTTCGCCGAGGTGCTTCGCGAGCGTGAGCATCGTCTCGGAGAGATCGACGCCCGTGACGTCGTAGCCACGCGCCGCGAGCTCGGTCGCGATGGCGCCGTGGCCGCACGCGAGATCGAGCAATTGACTCCCCGGCGGGAGCGCGAGGCTCTCCTCGATGAAGCGCGACTCACGCTCG
>SYFR01000289.1 GCA_005800325.1 Myxococcales bacterium
CGACGAGCGCCGCCGCGAAGCCTCCGAGCGCGGGGACCGCGATCGCGACGAGCCACGCGTACGGCCGCCCGAGGATCGCGGCGTCGAGTCGAAACGAGACGAGCTCGAGCGCCATCGAAGCGAAGCCGAGCAGTCCGACGCCCACGAGACCGACGCTCCGCCTCGGCCAGCCGCGCGGGCCCGCCGCGGTGTGAGGCTCGGCAGGTTCGCGCGCGCTCATGAGTCGCGGCGGGATACCACAGTTCTGCGGTCGCGAAGCGTGCCTCCTCGCGGCGCGGAGGGTGCCTCGCGACGCGGGAGTTGCCGCGCGCGGAAGCCGGCGCGCGCGCGGAAGTTGGCCCCCGCCGCCCGCGTATCGCATGGCTCGACCATGCAACGAAGAGCGACCTCGCGTCCCCGTGCGACGGCGGCACCGTGCCGGCGCGGCCTCGCCGCGGCGACCGTCGCGAGCCTCGTGCTTCTCTCGGGCTGCGGCAGCGAGCGACAAGACGACGCCTCCTCCGCGGACGAGGTGCTCCCGCAGAACGTCCCGGTGCCGGCTGCCAACGGACCGAAGCTCGTCGCGATCCGGCACGGCGCCGCGGTCTACGACCGGCCCGCGACGACGGGCACCGTGCTCGGTACACTCCGCGCCGGCGCCAAGATCGCGCGCAGCGAAGCCCCGTATGGCAAGCGCGGCTGCGAGGGCGGATGGTACGCGGTCCGGCCGCGCGGCTTCGTCTGCGTCGGGAGCGAGATCACACTCGACGTCGACCACCCGGTGCAGCGACTCCTCGGCGAAGGCCCCGCCCTCGAGCGTGCGCTCCCCTTCCGGTATGCGCGCGTCAAGGCCAGCGCCGCAGTGCTCTACTCCGCGATGCCGACGGCGGCGGACCAAGCGCAGGCCGAGGGCAAGGGCAAGCCCCTCGCCGAAGAGGCGCTCGCGCGACGCCTCGGCCCCGCGGCGACCGACGTCCCGCTCGACGACACGTCGCTGCCCACGGGAGTTCCGCTGCTCGAGCGCGACGCCGAGGGCGTGGGCCCCGACGGCTATCGCACCCTCGGCAGCTGGTTCACCTTTCCCGGCCCGTCGGCGCGGCCAGCGTGGCTCACTGACGGCGCGAGCCTCACGCAGAGCACCGAGACGCGCGTCCTCAAGCCGAAGAGCGGCGTCGCGCTCGTTGGCTCGTTCATGACCGGCGAGGGCGCGAGCGAGCGGCGCTTCGCGGTCACCGCCGACGGCCGCTTCGTGCCGACCGATCGCCTCGGCGCCGCGCTCGGCTCCACGTTCTTCGGCGTCCCGCTCGCGGGAAGGTCGCTCCCGATCGCGTTCGCGATCCGCAGCCCGAACACCTACGCGCTCACGAAATCCGCCGAGCCCGAGCGCCTCGACGAAGAGCTCGAGCACAACCAGGCGCTGCTCCTCACGGGTCGCTTTCGCACCGTGGACGGCACGCTCTTCTACTCGATCGACGACGAGCGCTGGATCCGCCACCGCGACATCATCCTCGTGCAGGCGCGGCACAAGTTTCCCGAGTTTGCGACGGGCGCGCAGAAGTGGATCGACGTCTCGCTCGCCAACCAGACGCTCATCGCGTGGGAGGGGCGCCGCCCCGTGTTCGCCACGCTCGTCAGCACTGGCGCCGATCGCCTCGGCGATCCGAACGCCGGCGCGCCCTCGACGCTGCAGGGGACGTTTCGTGTGCGCGCGAAGCACGTGAGCGTGAACATCGACGACGCCGAGGTGAAGGCCGCGTACTCGATCACCGACGCGCCGTGGGCCCTCGAGTTCGCCGACGGCTTCGCGATCACTGGGAGCTACTGGCAGAGCCACTTCGGCGAGGCCGAGAACTTTCACAACGTGACGCTGTCCCCCGTCGATGCGCACTGGCTCTTCGGCTGGGCGGGTCCGGAGCTGCCCGAGGGATGGCACGGCGTACGCGTCGCCGATGACGCCGCGACGACGATCGTTCACGTGCACAAGTAGCTGGGCCGCCGCGCGCGCGGACGCTCACCGTCGAGCGGAGATTTCGGGCGGGGATTTCGGCCTTGACGTGCCGCCACCCGGTCCACCATATTCCGCGACTCCTTCGCCGAAGTAGCTCAGTTGGTTAGAGCAGGCGTTTCATACGCGCCGGGTCGGGGGTTCGACTCCCTCCTTCGGCACCAGCCTCCTTCGGCACCAGCCTCCTTCGGCAGTAGGCCCCGCGGGCGGTACCAGGCCCCTTCGGCACCAGCCTCCTTCGGCACCAGCCTCCTTCGGCAGTAGGCCCCGCGGGCGGTACCAGGCCCCTTCGGCACCAGCCTCCTTCGGCAGTAGGCCCCGTCGACGCGTCCGGCCCTATCGCCGCGGCGGCATGACGACCGGGTTATTGACGACGAACTCGTGGCTGTGCGCGAGCGTCGCTCCGAGCTCGGACGGGAGCGGTCCGAAGGGCGCCGCGCGAAGCACCGCGCTCTTCATGCGCGCATCGAAGTCTTTGATACCGCTCGAGCGCGTGACGCGGACGTTCGACACCTGGCCGTTGCCCAGCACGACGAAGCTCACGATCGTGTAGCCCTGCCGCCCCTCGAGCACCGCCTGCTTCGGAAAGTCGCTCGCGCTCCAGCCCGCGTGGATTCTGCCCCATAGCTCGCGCAGGTAGCGGCTTCGGCGCTGATCCGCCGGATCGACGCCCACGCCCGCCGCGCGCCCGTCGCCGAGCGGACGCGCCGCCGAAGACGCGCCCCGCGTTCCGCCCGCGCCCGGTTTGCCCGCCATAGGCTCGCCACCCGGGCCCGGCCCCGGCTCGCC
>SYFR01000034.1 GCA_005800325.1 Myxococcales bacterium
CTGCGCCAGAACCCAGCTGCGCCAGTACCCAGCTGCGCCAGAACCCAGCTGCGCCAGAACCCAGCTGCGCCAGAACCCAGCTGCGCCAGAACCGAGTAGCCCTAGCCGAGCAACTCCGCGACGCCCTTCTGGAGGTCGTCGACCTGCTTCTCGATCCCCTCGCCGAGCTCGTAGCGAATGAACGCCGTGAGCGCGAGCGGAGCGCCAGCCTTGCCAGCGGCCTCTTCGAGCAAGAGCTTGATCGGCTTCTTGTGCTGCGCCGACTCTTGATCGAGCAGGACGACCTCGCCGAACCACTTGCCGATCTTGCCGTCGAGGATCTTCGACCACATCGCCTCGGGCTTCGGGTTGGCCTCTTCGCGCATCTGCGCCTCGAAGATCCCGCGTTGCCGCGCGACGGAGTCCGCCGGTACCCCCTCACGGTTGAGCGCGATCGGGTTCATCGCGGCGACCTGCATCGCCGTCTCTTCCGCGAACGTGCGCGCCGCCTCGTGGGCCGCGGCAGCGTCGCTGCCCGCCTCGATCGTGAGGAGCACGCCGATCTTGCCGGCCATGTGCACGTAGCTCATGCAGAAGCCCGCCTTGCCGGCGGGGACCGCGATCTTCGTGTAGCGGCGCAGCGTCACCTTCTCGCCGACCACGGCGGTGAGCTCGCTCGCGTGCTCGGCGAGCTTCTTGCCGCCGTGCTCGAGCTCCTCGAAGCTCTGGCCCGTGGGCGCGGCGACCGCGGCCTCCATCGCGCGGCCGACGAGCGCACCGAACTTCTCGTTGCGCGCGGAGAAGTCGGTCTCGATGTTGACCTCGACGATCGCCGCCTCGCGGCCGTTGCCGAAGACCTGCGTGCGGATCTCCCCTTCGGTCGCGACCTTGCCCGAGCGCTTCGCGCTCTTGGCGAGACCCTTCTTCAGGATGATCTCCACCGCCTTGTCCATGTCGCCGGCCGCCTCGACGAGCGCACTCTTGCAGTCGGCCATGCCGGCTTGCGTGCGGTCGCGGAGCTGCTTGATCGATTCGATGCTGACGCTGCTCATGTTGCTGTCTCCTCGAAGTGGTCCGCTCGGTCAGCCGCGCTGCCCGCGGTAGCGCGTCACGGCGACGTCCGCCATGCGATCGGCCCCGCGTCCCGGGCCGTCGCCGCCGCCCTGCGGCTCGTCGACCACCCGGCGGCGCCGACGTCCGTCGATGCACGCGTCGGCGATGTGCTTGGTGATGAGGGAGATCGAGCGGATCACGTCGTCGTTGCCCGGGATCACGTAGTCGATGAGGTCCGGGTTGCAGTTCGTGTCGGTGATGGCGACGATCGGGATGTTCAGCTTGCGCCCCTCTTCGATCGCGATCGCCTCGAGGTGCGGATCCACGACGAACATCACCGACGGGATCGCCCCCATGCCCTTCAAGCCGCCGAGGAACTTCTCGAGCCGCTCGCGCTCGCGCTCGAGGCGGACGACCTCTTTCTTCGGGAGCTGCTGGTAGGTCCCCTCTTCTTTCATGCGCTCGAGGGTGCGCAGGCGCTCGAGACCGCCCTTGATCGTGCGGAAGTTCGTCAGCGTGCCGCCGAGCCAGCGGTTCGTGACGAAGTACATCTCACAGCGGCGCGCCTCTTCCGTGATGATCTCCTGCGCCTGACGCTTCGTGCCGACGAACAGGACGTGCCCGCCGCGCGCGACGGCGTTCGACACGAAGTCGAAGGCGCGCTGGAACAGGCTCACCGTCTGATCGAGATCGATGATGTGGATCCCCGCCCGCGCGCCGTAAATGTAGCGGCGCATCTTGGGGTTCCAGCGGCGCGTCTGGTGACCGAAGTGGACGCCCGCCTCGATGAGGCTGCGAACTTCGATCGTGCCGCCGCTGCCCATCAGGGCGGCTTGGGTGTCGGTGGTCTCGTGGACTGCTACGCTCATGGCTCGCACTTTCCTTCCGGTTATTCCGCCGCTCTCCCCGGCGGAGAGTCGCAGCGAGCTGCGACACCGGACCGCCGGCTTGTGCCGGAGAGCGTGTGAGTTGTGACGACGCCGAGGACATCTCGGCGGCGCGGGCCGCGGACATTACGCAAGTTCGGCCGGTAGTCAATCTCGGACGCGGCCCTGCGCGGGCCTGCAGCGCCCCTCACCAGCCGACGCCACAGGGAATGCATGCGTCGGGCCGAGCGTTCCGCGCCCCTCAGATCGTCAGCACCTCGCGGTGCTCGCCGAACACGCGGCGCAGCGCGTCGCTGAGCTCGCCGACCGTGGCCCCGGCCTTCACCGCCGCGACGAAGTGAGGCATCAAGTTCTCCTCGCCGTGGGCTGCCGCCTCGACGCGGGCGACTCGGGCCGCTACCTCGCTCGCGTCGCGCGCGGCACGGAACGCCCGCAGCCGCTCGACCTGGGCGCGCTCGAGCGCCGGATCGACTCGCAGCACGGGCACCGGCGCCGTGTCCGACACGAAGGCGTTCTGTCCGACGACGAGGCGCTGCTGCTCCTCGATGTCGAGCTGGTAGCGGTAGGCAGCGGCTTGGATCTCGCGCTGCACGTAGCCCTGCTCGATGGCCGCGACCATGCCCCCGAGCGCGTCGACGTGGTCGAGGTACGCGCGCGCGGCCGCCTCGATGCGGCTCGTCGTGGTCTCGACGGCGTAGCTGCCGCCGAGCGCGTCGACGAAGTCGGCGATCCCCGACTCGTGCGCGATGACCTGCTGCGTCCGGAGGGCGAGCGTCGCCGCGTCCTCGGTCGGTAGCCCGAGCGCCTCGTCGAAGCTGTTGGTGTGCAGCGACTGGCACCCGCCGAGCACCGCCGCCGCCGCCTGCAGCGCCACGCGCACCACGTTGACGTGCGGCTGCTGCGCCTGGAGCGTCACCCCGGCGGTCTGGCAGTGGAAGCGCAGCGCCTTGGCCTTGTCGCTGGTGGCCCCGAAGCGCGTCTCCATGATGCGCGCCCACAGGCGGCGCGCGGCACGGAATTTCGCAATCTCTTCAATGAAGTTGTTGTGACCGTTAAAGAAGAAGCTGAGCTGTTTCCCGAAGCCGTCGACGTCGAGCCCGGCGGCCATGGCGGCCTCCACGTAGGCGATGCCGTTGCCGAGGGTGAACGCCACCTCTTGCACCGCCGTGCAGCCGGCCTCCCGCATGTGGTAGCCGCTGATCGAGATCGTGTTGAAGCTCGGCATCTCGCGCTCGGCGAACGCGAACACGTCGCGGATGAGCCGCAGCGACGGGCGCGGCGGATAGACATAGGTACCGCGCGCGATGTACTCCTTGAGCACGTCGTTCTGGATCGTGCCGCGCAGCGCCGAGCGCGACACGCCCCGCTCCTCGCCCACTGCGACGTAGAGCGCGAGCAGGATCGGGGCCGTCGCGTTGATGGTCATCGACGTCGAGACGCGGTCGAGCGGCAGCCCGTCGAAGAGCGCGCGCATGTCGCCGAGCGAGTCGATGGCGACGCCCACCCGCCCCACCTCGCCGAGCGCGCGAGGGTGATCGCTATCCATCCCCATCTGGGTCGGCAGATCGAACGCGACGCTGAGCCCGGTCTGCCCTTGCTCGAGCAGGTAGCGATAGCGGCGGTTCGACTCTTCCGCGGTGCCGAAGCCCGCGTATTGCCGCATGGTCCAGAGCCGGCCGCGGTACATGTTGGGCTGCACGCCGCGGGTGAAGGGCGGTCGTCCGGGATAGCCGAGATCGCGCTCGGGCGAGAAGCCGAGGAGCGCGAGTGACTCGTCGTCGTAGAGCGCGTCCGCGTCCGCCGCCTCGGCGCCGGGCCCGCCGGAGAGGACATGCGCGCGTGCCCTGGCTCCAAGCGAAGCCGCGACGAGCCGCGCCTCGAACTGCTCTTTTTCCGCGGAAGCCATCGCCACGCGACACGTATTCGGCTCGGCCGCTGGCGGCAAGCGGGGTCGCGGCGCGCGCCAGTGCCGCGTCGATCCAGGGTCGATCCAGGCTCGATGCAGGGTCGATCCATCACCGGCTTCGCCTCGATGCCGGCGGCGACGCACGAAACTTGGCCCGGCCGCGCCTCGATGGTGAGGGTCCCCCCGTGACGATGCGTAGCTCGAGCGAGCCGTCCCGCGAGCCAAGCGCCCCGGACGCGACCGCGGCGCCTTCGGCGAGGGCGGCCCGGCGGCCCGCCGAGCTCGGCGATGCCGCGGCCTCCGGGGCCCGGGACATCGGCGGTCGCCGCGTGCTCACGCTCGAGCGCGCGCTTCGCATCGGGCTCATCGTGCTCGCCGTCGGCGGCGCTCCTGCGATGATGCTCGCGCCCGAGGGGCTCCCCCGCCTCCGCACGGTGGAGCTCGAGCTGTCGTCGGTCGAGCGCGAGAACGCGGGGATGCGCCGCGAGGTCGAGGTGCTGCGCGCGCGCGTGCGCAAGCTCCGCGAAGATCCCGCGACGGTCGAGCGGCTCGCGCGGGACGAGCTCGGGCTCGTGCGCGAGACGGAAATCGTCTTTCAGTTCTCGAAGTAAGGCGCGCGATCGTCGACGCGAGAGTCGACGCGAAAGTCAGGCTGTCCGGCAGGGCGCGGTTTGGCTATAGATCGGCGTCCGTTTTTCGGGAGGCTGACGCACGCATGACGATCGAACTGCTTCGGGGTGAGCTCGAGCGACTCTACTCGCTCGAGGAAATGATGGATCTTTCGAGCCGCCTACTCGGGTTCGAGCCGCGGGACGTCGGCGGCACCGCCTCGACCGCGTCGTTCGCGCGGGCCCTCACCGACCACTGCCAGCAGAAGGACGCGGTCGCCGCGCTCGTCGACGCCGTGACGGGCACGCGCAAGGACGTCTCGCCGCGCCTCGCGAAGATGGTGGACGAGGTGCTGCGAGCGCCGGTCGAGCTGAAGGCTGGCGAGTCGTTCGCGGAGCACAAGATCGTCCGCAAGCTCGGCGCCGGCCCGAACGGCACGGTCTACGCCGCCAAATACGGCGAGCGCACCGTCGCGCTCAAGGTCCTTCACACGGCCGCGGTGCACGACCGCAGCAGCGTGCAGCGCTACCTGACGCGCAACCGCCTCGTCGGCCGCACGGAGTCGCCGCATCTGCCGACCGGGGTCGCCGCGGGTTTCTCCGACGGTCGCCCGTACATCACCTACGACCTCTTCGACGCGCGCCCGCTCTCGACCCGCGTCGGCCGCACCGGCGCGCTCCACATCAACGAGGCGCGTCCGCTCCTCTATGGAGCGCTCAAGGGGCTCAAGGCCCTTCACGAGCGCAAGCTCGCGCATGGCGCGCTCAAGCTCGAGAACGTGCTCGTCAGCAAAAACGAGGACGGTACGCCGCGCGTCGTGCTCGTCGACGCCGGTGGCGATCTGCTCACCTCGGCGTGGACCCACTCGGACATCGCGACGACGGGCGGCAGCCGCATCAAGGGCATGGCACCCGAGCAGATCAAGGGGATCGGCACGACGCCGAAGAGCGACATGTACGCGTTCGGCGCGATGCTGTTCGAGGCGCTCACCGGCAAGCCGCCGCTCGATGAGAAGAACGCGAGCGATCTCGTGGTCGCGCACCTGTCGAAGCAGCCGGCGCGCGCGGCCGACATCGCGCCACGCGGCTGGGTGACCGAAGATCTGAGCGATCTCTGCGCGCGCTTGCTCGACAAAGAGCCCGGGCGGCGCCCCGACGTCGACGCCGTGCTCGCGTTCCTCGGCCCCGTCGAGAAAGCCAAGGAGGCGATCTCCGACGCCGAGTTCACCGAGGCGATCGACGCGCTCGTGGCCGATCCGACCGACGGCGAGGCCGCGATCCTCGTGGAGCTGACGCTCGAGCGCGGCGCCGACGCGCGCCGAGTGGCCGACGCGTTCTTGATGGCCGCCGACCTGCTCGACGTGGAAGAGTCCGCGCGCCTCTCGATCGGCGACGAGTCGGGCGCGATCGCCGAGATCAAGCGCGAGGCCGCGCGGGACAAGGCAGCGGACGTCAAGCGTAGCCTCTTCTTCCGCTCGGCTCGCATCCTCGAGACGCGGGTCAAGGACCACGCCCGCGCCGAAGAGGCCTACCGCCGCGTGCTCGCGATCGACGAGAACAACGAGGTGGCGCAGGCGGGCGTCGCGGGAGCGCTCAAGGCGCAGGACCGGCTCGACGAGCTGGTCGAGCACCTGCTCCTGCGCAGCGAGAAGAGCCCGAGCCACAGCGAGCGCGCGCGCGCCCTGAACAAGATCGGCCACCTCTACGCCGGTCCGCTCGGCGATCTCGACCAGGCCGTGTTCGGTTTCGCGCAGGCCCTCGCGCAAGACGTACAGAACGACGCGTTCGCCGAGGATCTCGCCAAAGCGGCCGGCACGAACATGGAGCTCTGGGCCGAGGCGATGCGGGCCCTGCACGAGGTGAGCGAGCACCCGCGCATGCCGGTCGAGGTCAAGGTCTCGCTCTTCATGCGGCTCGGTAACTGGTACGTCGATAAGATCGGCCGGCCGGATCTCGGCGTGCCGTGCTTCGAGATGGTGTTGTCGATGGACCCGGCGCACGAGGCGGCGCTCGAGGGGATGACCGACGTGTACCGCAAGGCGCAGCAGTGGCACGAGCTCGTCGCCGTGCTGCTCACGCGCGTCGATCGCGCGCCCACGCGAGAGCGCGCCCGAGATCTTCGGGCCGAGGCCGCGTCGATCCTCGACACGCGCCTGAGCGACCTCGGTCGCGCGCGCGACCTCTACGAGATGACGGCGGCGGAGGACCCCGGCCACCAGAAGACCGTCGACGCCCTCGCGCGCATCTACCAGCGCAACGAAGACTGGCCCGGATACGTCAAGATCCTCGAGCGGCAAGCCGAGGCGCAGAACGGCGTCCAGCGCGCAGAGACCGTGTGTCGCATCGGCGAGATCTACGAAGATCAGCTCAACCTCCTGCCCGAGGCGCAGCGGCGCTTCGAGGCGGCGCTCGAGCTCGACCCCGGGAGCCTCAGCGCCATCCGCGGGCTCGATCGCGTCTTCAACCGCACCGGACGCTACGAAGAGCTGCTCACGAACCTCGAGAAGCAGGTGTCCATCGCCGCGGCCCCGCGCCAGAAAATCAAGCTCTACGAGCGCATCGCCGGGATCCAAGAAGAAGAGTACTTGGATCACGCGAAGGCCTCCGAATACCTCGAGAAGGTGCTCGCGCTCGATGCCACGCACGAGGGCGCCATCGCCTCGCTCATGCGGCATTACCGCGCGCTCGATCGCTGGGACGAGGTCGCCGAACTCTACGAACGGTCGCTGCGCACCACGACCGAGCCGGCGCGGCAAATCACCCTGCTGCTCGCGCAGGGCCGCGTGCTGCTCGAGCAGATTGGCTCGCCCGCGCGCGCACGTCTCGCGTACGAAGCGGTCCTCGCGCTCGATCCACAGCATCCGCAGGCGCTCGAGTCGCTGGCCAACGTCCGAGCGGCGACGGGCGACGCGCTCGCGGCGCTCGCGGCGGTCGAGTCCCTCGCCGAGAAGGCCGAGGCGCCCGAGGCCAAGGCCGAGCAGTGGCTGCGAGCGGCACGCATCCTCGAAGGGCACGGCGATCGCGACGGGGCCATCCAGCGACTCAAGCTCGCGCTCGAGTCGGTGCCGACGCATCCCGGCGCCTCCGGTGCCCTGCGAGAGGCGTACCTCGCGCGCGGCGACGCCGGCAGCGCGGTCGAGCTCGTCAAGGCCGAGATCGAGCGCACCGACGCGCGGTTCGCGAAGGCGCGCCTTTACTACGAGCTCGCCGTGCTCTTGCGCGAGCGCATGGGCGACGCCGATGGCGCGCGCGAAGCCGCCAACAAGGCGATCACGGCCGACTCGACCCACGCCGGCTCGCTGCTCTTGCTGGGAGATCTCGCGTTCGAGGGCGGCGCGTTCCTCGAGGCCGCGACCCACTTCGGCGCGCTCAGCTCGCGCATCGACGCGCTCGCGGCCGGCGACAAGAAGCGCATGTTGATGCGCTACATCGACGCGCTCGCGCGGAGCGGCTCGACCGAGAAGGCCAAGTCCACCATCGCGGCGCTGCTCGAGCTCGCACCCGAGGATCCGGAAGCGATCGCGCGCGCCGGACGCGTGCGGCTCGACTCGGGCGACGCCGACGGGGCTATCGAGCTGTTCGCGCAGCTCTTGGAGAAGCACGACGCTGCGCTCACCGGCACCGAGCGGGGCGACGCGCTCCTGCAGTACGGCCGAGCGCTGACGAAGGCCGGGCGTGCCGCCGACGCGACGACGTTCCTCACTGAGGCGGCGGATCTCTTGCCGGACTCGCTCGAGCCGATCGACGCGCTCGTGAAGGTGCACGAGGCCGAGGGGCGGTGGGAAGAGGTCGTGCGGATCCGGCAGCGGCGGCTCGATGTCGCCGAGGGCGAAGAGCGCGCTGCGCTGCTGCTCGAGATCGGCGAGCTGTTCGCGACGCAGCTCAAGGACGCGACGCGCGCCGCCAAGAGCCTCGTCGCCGCGCTCGAGGAGCGGCCCGACGATCGGCGCGTGCTCACGCGGCTGATGAAGCTCTACTCGGAGGAGAAGGACTGGGGCAAGCTGGTCGAGGTCGTCCTCAAGCTGGCTGAGGGGATCGACGACCCCAAACAAAAGGCGAAATACGTCCAGACGGCCGCGGCCGTGAGCGCGCGCCAGATGGGCGACTTCGACAAGGCGGCCGAGTACCTCGCGCGCGTAATGGAGCTCGATCCGGACAACGAGCGCGCCGTCGCCGACGCGATCGAGGTGGGCGAGCAGAAGGGCGACTTCGCCGCCGTCGCGAGCCTGGCCGAGGCCTCGCTCGCCAAGGCCAAGGCCGCCGGCAACACCGCGAGCGCGGTGGCGCTGCTCGATCGGCAGATCGAAGCGGGGGGGCTGCTCATGATGCTTTGCGAGACCTCCGATCCGCAGTATCACGACAATCAGTATCACGACAATCAGTATCACGACAATC
>SYFR01000290.1 GCA_005800325.1 Myxococcales bacterium
CCCAGCGGCTCGCTCGAACCCAGCGGCTCGCTCGAACCCAGCGGCTCGCTCGAACCCAGCGGCTCGCTCGAAGACTTGCTCACTCCGCGGCGTTCGCGCTGAGGACGTACGCCGACGACGCGACGGCCGCGCCCTCGTAGCCGTACACCATGGCGAAGACCTCCGTCGGCGCAGCGAGCGTCACCGTCACGCTCTCGGCCGAGCCCTCAATATACGGGCGGTAATCGTAGGCGTCGAGCGTCGGCTCTTTGCCGAGCGACACGTAGAGATCGACGTCGCCGCCGGGGCTCGCGGGATCTTCGTTCGTCGCGATGACGTAAGTTCCGGCGGGCAGCGTGCCGAGCGCGTGCTGACGCGCTTCTCCGGGTGCGACCGAGCCCTTGGCCTCGAAGCCCTCGTAGCCACCGCCGTTGCCGCCATCGGTGCCGCCGCCGCTCGGGTCGTAGCCGGGCGTGAAGACGTTGTCCTCTTCGCCCGTCACCAGCACGACCTCGCTCTTGTCGATGTTCTTGAAGATCTGCTCGTAGGTCTTCGGCTCCGCGAAGCTCAAGAGCCCGTCGAGCATCGCGAACGTCGCGTGAGGCATCGAGCTGAAGAACGAGGGCATCGCGTTCGTGACCATGTCCATGTAGCGCGTGCCGCTCGGATCGTCGGGGTTCAACGTCGCGCGCGCCTGCGCGAGGTAGCCATCGACGTAGGCGAACGTGTCGCAGCCGTTCATGAAGAAGATCTGGTACTGGCCCGCCTTGAACTTCCCCTTCTTCGCGAGCGCGCGCACGTTCTGCCCGAGCCCGGCGTGACCGTTGTAGAAGATCATGTCGCTGTCGGTGCTGAGCGCCTCGTAGCGGGCGTTGAACTCCGCGCCCGCGGTGCTGACGTTGTCGACGAGCAGCGACACGATCTCGAGCTTCTTCCCATCCGGCAAGGTCGCGCTCACCGTGATGTCCGGCGTGTCGACGCCGAGCTCCGCGGGCAGCGTCGCCGGCACCGTCGTCGGCTGGTAGTCCTTGAGGCGGCGAGCGAGCTCCTTCACGAACGTCGCGTAGCCCGAGATCCCCGCGTCGTTCGCCTTCGCGCCATCCTCGTATTTGCCGAAAATGGCGACGACGCGCAGCGCCTCGTCCTCCCAGATCTTGTGGTACTCGGGGTACTTGCCCGTCGTGTTCTCGGGGCTCACCGTCACCGTCGCCGTCGTCTCGACGACGTCCTCGGCCTTCAGCTTGCAGCCCGATTTGTTGGGCCGGTAGTAGTACCACATGCTCCCGGCGTCGACGTCGTGCGCGCCCCAGTCGACGCAGCTGTGTCCGTAGCTCTCGACGAACTTCTGGTAGTCGTCGTAGTCGACGTTCTTCGGCAGCCGCAGGCGATAGGTCTTCGGCAGGTTCGTCTTCTTGCCCCACGCGACGGGCATCTTCGCGCGGTACGTCACCTTGGTCGTGCCGTCCGCCTGCGCCGTTTTCTGGATGTCCGTGAGCGTCAGCTTGTCGAGGCGCCCGACCGAGTTCTCGCCGTTGAGATGACCGATCGTGTAGAGGAGCTGGTCTTCGATCGCGCGCTTGCCGTCCCACACGCTGTTGGCCACGAGCTCGCCCTGAAAGTCGAACTCGAGCAGCGTCGCCTGGTCGCTCGTGAAGTCGTACTCGTCGCTGCCGTCCTCGACGGCGCAACCGCCCGCGAGGCCCGACGCCGCGAGCACCGCGAGGGACGAAACCGTGGCCTTGATGAAGCTGCGAAACGCGCTCATGTCATTTACTCCGAGGCGGCGCGAAAGCACGTGTCGTACCATGTGCGCCAACTGCCACAAGTGAGCGGAATCAAAGGATCGCTCGGCCGCCATGGACCATCCACGATCCGCTCCCCACGCACCACCTCGAAGCAGGGGACGCTAGCCGAGCCAGGCAGCGACGATGTCCGCGAGCACGTCGCTCGTGCCCGAGTGGACGGTGCCGCCAAGCGCGTCGTCGAGGCGCTGCGCGCAGCCGTGTTCGCGCAGGTAGCCCTCGCCTCCACGCAGGCGCAAGGCATCGAGCGACGACTCGAGCGCCGCCTCGGCGACGTGCCACTTCGCGAGCGCGGCCTCGGCATGGGCGCGACCTCCGCGATCGAGCTCCCACGCGGCGCGGTACACGAGCGAGCGCGCCGTCTCGAGCCGCAGCTTCATGCGCGCGAGCCGGTGCGTTGCCGCTTGCTTCGACGCGAGCGCGACGCCGCCGAGCTTGCGGCCCTTCACGAAGCGCGCGGACTCCTCGAGCTCGCGCCGCATCGCGCCGAGGCGAAAGGCCAGCACCAGCGCGCGCTCGAAGGTCATCGCGACCTGGAACACGCTCATCCCTGCACCCGGCGCGCCGAGCATCGCGCCGCCGTCGACCGCGAGATCGAAGCGCACGCGCGCGAGCCCAGCTCCCATGAGCCCGGCGAGCGCGTAGGGCCCCTCGCACACGACGCCCTCCGTCCGCGGCACGAGCGCGCACGAGAGGCTGGGCCGCGTCGAGGTCGCTCCAAGATTTTTTCCGACGAACAGGAAGAGCCCCGCCCGCGCCGCGCTCACCACGAAGCGCTTGTCGCCGCGCACGCGCAGCAGGCCGCCGCCCTCTGATTGCGCGGTGCGGCCGCCGGCTGCTTGCACGGTGCCGTCGACCTCTGCGACGTTCGAGCCGCTCGCCTCTTCGGTCGCCGCCACCGTCGCGAGCACGCGGCCTTCGGCGAGCCGCGGCAGCCACTCGGCCTTCTGCTCGCGCGTGCCGAGCTTCTCGATCGTCGCCGCGACCCCGAAGAGGTGCGCGCCCGCCGCGAGCAGCACGCCCGCGTCGTCGAGCGCGTAGCCGAGCCCCTCGTACGCGTGCGCCGTCGCGACGAGCCCGTACCCACCGCCGCCCCACTCGCGCCCGATCGAGAGGCCGAGCGCCGCGCCCTCGCCGAGCACCTCGAGCCGCCGCGGCGACGCTGCCTCTCCTGCGCGCAGGCCGAGCTCGCGCATGCGCTCGTGGAGGCGCCGCTCCTCATCGCCGAACGCAAAGTCCACGGCCCACCGCTAACAGCGCGTGCCGTCCCCCGCAATCGCCGCAATTCGCGCGCCTTCGAGCGACCCGCCGCCTGCCGCTTCCCCCTCGCGGCGCCTCCCGCATCGCCCGCAATCGCCGCAATTTGCGGCGTTTCGCGCGATCTAGCCGCGCCACGCTCACGGTGTTACGCGAGCGACTCTCATGCCCATGAACACCACGGAAATCATCGAGCTCTGCAAGCGCCACACGATCTTCTCGTGGTCCGCGCAAGGCGCCGTCGCGCCGATCGCGGTCGACCGCGCCCTCGGGATCTACTTCTGGGACACCGACGGCAAGCGCTACATCGATTTCAACTCGCAGCTCATGTGCGTCAACATCGGCCACAACCACCCGCGCGTGGTCGAGGCGATCAAGGCGCAGGCCGACAAGCTCTTGTTCGTGTACCCGGGCGCCGCGACCGAGCCGCGCGCGCGCCTCGGCAAGCTCTTGAGCGAGCTCGTGCCGTCGCACATCACCAAGTTCTTCTTCACGAACGGCGGCGCCGAGGCGAACGAGGGCGCGATCAAGGCGGCGCGCCTCTTCACCGGCCGCCAGAAGATCCTGAGCCGGTACCGCAGCTATCACGGCGCGACCCACGGCGCGATGCAGCTCACCGGGGATCCGCGGCGCTGGGCGACCGAGCCGGGGGCGCCAGGCTTCATCCGCGTCATGGACCCGGTGCCGTATGAGTTCTCCTTCGGCGCGACCGACGAAGAGCGCACCAAGAACAACCTCACCTACCTCGCCGAGGTCATCGCCTACGAAGGCGGGCACAACATCGCCGCGATGATCATCGAGCCGGTGCTCGGCACGAACGGGATCCTTCCGCCGCCGCGCGGCTACCTCGAAGGCCTACGCGCGCTGCTCGACAAGCACGGCATCTTGCTCATCTGCGACGAGGTGATGGCGGGCTTCGGCCGCACCGGCAAATGGTTCGCGCACCAGCACGGCGACGTGCTCCCGGACATCATCACCATGGCCAAGGGCCTCACCTCGGCGGCGCTGCCGCTCGGCGCGATGGGCGTCAGCGAGAAGATCGCGGCGCACTTCGACAAGAACGTGTTCGCGAGCGGGCTCACCTACAGCGCGCACCCGATGGCGCTCGCCGCCGGCATCGCCGCGCTCGAGGTGCTGCGCGACGAGGGCATGGTCGAGAACGCCGCGCGCATGCAAAGCGTCATGCTGCGCCACATGGCCGCGCTCGCGGAGAAGCACCCGAGCATCGGCAGCTACCGCGCGACCGGCCTCTTCGGCGCGATCGAGTTCCGCAAGAACGCGAAGGGCGACAAGCTCGGCGCGTACAACCAGATGCACCCGGCGATCGGCAAGCTCGTGAAGGAGCTCGCGCAGCAGGGGCTCTTCACGATGGCCCACTGGAACTACATCTTCTGCAACCCGCCGCTCTGCGTGACCGAAGAGCAGCTCGGCGAGGCGTTCGCGCTCTACGACGCGTGCCTGCACGTGACCGACGAGGCCTTCGAGGGCTGAGCGCACCCGCACGGGGCATCGCCCGCACGGCGAGGCTGGCTCCCTCGACGTCGGCACGTTATGCCGTCGCCATGAACCGAGCCCGGGTCTATTCGCTCGCGGTCGCCTCGCTCGCCCTCGGCGCCGCCGTGGTCACGACTCAGCTCATGGGGTGCCGCCCGCCCGAGCCGCCCGCGCCTCCGCCCGTCGCGGCGGCACCGTCCGCGTCCGCCGCGGCACCGGTGGACGGCCCGCCCTTCGCGCGCCGTGAGAACGTCGTCGATGTCCTGCACGGCGTGAGCGTCGCCGATCCGTACCGCTGGCTCGAGGACGCCAAGAGCGCCGAGACCGCTACGTGGCTCGCGAGCTTCGACGGCTTCACGCGCAAGCACCTCGCGCGGCTCGCGGGGCGCGACGCGCTCGACAAACGCCTCACCGAGCTGAGCTACGTGGAGTGGGTCACGCCGCCCATCCGCCGCGGCACGCGCTACTTCTGGACGCGCCAGCCGAAGGACCAAGAGAAGGCGATCTACTTCTGGAGCGAAGGCAAGACCGGCGAGCCGAAGGTGCTCCTCGATCCGAACAAGCTCAGCGCCGACGGCTCCGTCGCGGTCAAGGGCACATGGCCGTCCTACGACGGCAAGCTCGTCGCCTACAAGCTCAGCGAGAACAACAAGGACGAGTCGACGCTCTACGTGATGGACGTCGCGAGCGGCAAGCGCCACGAGATCGACACCATCACCGGCGCGAAATACGCGGTCCCGTCGTGGGAGCCCAAAGGCAAGGGCTTCTACTACACGTATCTGCCCACGGATCCGGCGATCCCCACCGACGAGCGCCCCGGGCACGCGGACATTCGCCGCCACGAGCTCGGCACCGATCCCGCGACCGACGCGATCGTCCACCCGAAGACCGGCGATCCGAAGACCTTCATCGACGTCGAGCTGTCGCGCGACGGCAACTTCCTCTTCGTCGGGATCCACCACGGGTGGACCTGGAACGAGGTGGTTTTCCGCGACTTGCGCAAGGACAAGGAATTCGCGCTCAGGCACCCCGGTTGGTTTCGGCCACTCGCCGTCACGAGCCGGCGAGGCCAATTCCACTACGAGGCCACGGCGCACCGCGGCCGCATCTTCGTCATGACCGACGAGGGCGCTCCCCATTCGCAGATCAGGGAGCGCATCGAGATCAAGCCCGGCCCGCCGCAGGCCGGAGGGACCGAGCCACCCACGCCGCCGCTGCCCGGGTCCGAGTGGCGCACGATCGTGCCCGAGCACGAGAAGGCCGTCTTGACCTCGATGCGCATCGTCGGCGATCACCTCGCGCTCCAGTACCTGGAGAACGCGTCCAGCCGACTCGAGATCCGCACGCTCGCGGGCGCGCTCGTCCGCGTCATCGAGACGCCGGGGATCGGCACCGTCAGCCCGCTCGTCGGCAACCCCGAGGACGACGAGGCCTACTACTCGTACGAGTCGTTCACGACGCCGCTCAGCGTCTACGGGACGAGCGTGAAGAAGGGTGGCAAGAGCGAGTTCTTCGCCGTCGTGGCCCCGATCGACGCGTCGCCCTACGAGGTCGAGCAGGTGTGGTTCGAGTCGAAGGACAAGACCCCGATCTCGATGTTCGTGGTGCGCCGCAAGGACATGAAGAAAGACGGCTCGACGCCGTTCTGGCTCACCGGCTACGGCGGGTTCAACATCTCGAAGGTGCCGGCTTTCTTCGGCACGCTGTTCGCGTGGCTCGAGAAGGGCGGCGGCTTCGCGCTGCCGAACCTGCGCGGCGGCGGCGAGTACGGCGAAGACTGGCACCGCGACGGCATGCTCACGAAGAAGCAGAACGTGTTCGACGACTTCGCGGGCGCGGCCGAGTGGCTCACGAAGAACGGCTACACCAAAGCCGAGCGACTCGCGATCTCGGGCGGCTCGAACGGCGGGCTGCTCGTCGGCGCCGCGGTGACCCAGCGCCCCGAGCTCTTCCGCGCGGCGATCTGCGCGGTGCCGCTGCTCGACATGGTGCGCTACCACGCGTTCGGCTCGGGCCGCACCTGGATCAGCGAATACGGCTCGTCCGAAGACGCGGCGCAGTTCAAGGCGCTCTACGCCTATTCGCCGTACCACCACGTCGACGCCACAAAGCATTACCCGGCCTTCTTGATGCTCGCGGCGGACAGCGACGATCGCGTCGATCCGCTTCACGCGCGCAAGTTCGCGGCCGAGATGGTCCACGCGACCGGAGGCAAGAGCCGCGTCCTGCTGCGCCTCGAGAGCAACGCGGGGCACGGCGGCGGCGACATGATCAAGAAGAACGTCGCCCGCCTCGTCGACCAGTATTCCTTCATGTTCGACGAGCTCGGGATGAACGCGCCGGCGCCCTGAGCCGGCCGGGGGGCCGCATGTTCGACGCCGTTGTCGACGGGCTCACGCTCGAGCGCGCCCTCGTGGCGCTCGGCCTCTTCGTGCTGTCGACCGGCGTCTCGACGGCGATCGTGGTCGCCTACCTCGTCGGCATCGCGAGCGATCACTTCGTCGCGCCCGTCACCGGCCTCGGGAGACGCCTGCCGAGGCCCGCCCTGCGCGTCGCGTACGGCGTCGGCAAGAACCTCCTCGGCCTCGCGCTCGTCGCCATCGGCATCGTGCTCTCGATCCCGGGCGTTCCGGGTCAGGGCCTCGTCACGGTCTTCGTCGGTGTGCTCATGCTCGACGTCCCCGGCAAGCGCGCGCTCGAGCTCGCCATCGTGCGGCGCCCCGCGGTGTCGCGAACCATCGACCGCGTGCGCGCCCGCTTCAAGCGACCGCCGCTCGTGCTCGACGCCGCGGCCGGGTCGCGTCATGAGGCGAGCGAGCTCCCGAGAGCCGAGCGATGAGCGCACCACGAGCCAACCTTTCGAGCAGCGGCTCACCCTCGAGCGCGCCGCCCTCGAGCACGCCGCCGTCGAGCGCGCCGCCTCACCCCCTCACGCTCGGTGAGCGGCTCGCGTCGATCGCGTTCTGGTCGTTCGTGACCGTGAGCTCGATCGCGCTCTATCCCATCGCGGTCGCGCTGTGGCTCGTCACGCGTCCGTTCGATCCCCGGCTGCGCGCGCTGCACCTCTTCACGTGCGCGTGGGCCTCCCTCTACACCTGGTTCAACCCGGCCTGGCCGGTGACCGTCAGCGGGCGCGAGCACATCGCGCGCGGCGTGCCCTACGTGATGGTCGCGAACCACCAGTCGTTCCTCGACATCCTCGTGCTCTTTCGGCTCTTCCGACACTTCAAGTGGGTCTCGAAGCTCGAGAACTTCCGGGTGCCGTGCATCGGCTGGAACATGTCGCTCAACGGCTACATCCCGCTCCGCCGCGGCGACACGAAGAGCATCGCCGCGATGATGAACGCCGGTGCGCGGACGCTCGCGGCGGGCAGCTCGGTGCTGATGTTTCCCGAGGGGACGCGCTCCGTCGACGGCAAGCTCCGCACCTTCAAGCGCGGCGGCTTCTCGCTCGCGCTGCGGTGCGGTGTCCCGATCCTTCCCATCGTCGTCGAGGGCACCGGCAACGCGCTGCCGAAGGGCTTCGTCTTGCAGCGCGGACGGCATCCGGTCCGCATTCGCGTGCTCGAGCCGCTCCCTCCCGAGAGCTTCGCCGGCGCCACGCCCGAGGAGCTCGCCTTGCGCGTGCGCGGGATCTTTCTGCGCGAGCTCCAGCAATGACGAAGCCCGCGACCGATCGCTCGATCGCGGGCTCCTGGCTCAATATCGAACAGCTTCGTTCACGGCCATGACGAAGCCCGCGACCGACGGCTCGAGCGCGGGCTCCCCTGGGGTCGGCGACGTCGGGTCAGCGCCGCACACTTCGGTTCAGCGCGAGCGGCGCGCGTCGTCGCCCGGCAGCGGCGCGGGCTCGGGCGTCGGCTCGCCGACCGGCACGCACTCGGTCCAGCACTCCGAGTCTTCGCAGTAGGTGCAGATCGTCTGCGGCTCGGTCCCGGGCGGGCACACGTCATCCGGCACGCACTGCAGCTCGCAGCCGAACCCGCCGCAGTCTTCACCGGGCGCGCACTCGACCGGCTCCTCCCAGCAGAGCTGCTCTTCGTGCTCGCCGGGCGGGCACACCGCGTCCGGCACGCACTGGATGTCGCAGCCACCCCCGCCGCCGCAGTCTTGGCCGTCGACGCAGTCCGGAGCGCCCTCGGCACCGTCCTCGTACCAGCACACCTCTTCTTCGTGCATGCCGGCGGGGCAGATCGCGATCGGCGTGCAGGTCGTGTAGCACTGGGGCTCGGGCGGCGTGCAGCTCTCGCCGTCGACGCAGTCGACCGGGTACACCGAGTCGTCACAGACGGTCTCTTCGACGCTGCCCTCCGGACAGACCGCGTCGGGCACGCAGGCGAGCTCGCAGGACGAGACGACCGCGTCGCAGTACTCGCCGGGCGGGCACTCGCCCTGGCAGATCTCCTCCTCGTGGAAGCCGGCCTTGCACGCTGGCTCGACGGGGGGCGAGGTCTCGACGCCTCCGCACGTCTCGGTCTTGCAGGCCATCAGGACGAAGAGGCCGGCGGCGGCGACGGCGACGCGGGAAAAGCGAGTAGCGACGGTGTTGGCGATGTGGCTCATGGGGGATCCTCCGGGTGCGTGGGTTCGGAGCTGCCTATCGCAACCGTTGTGCCAAACGGCCCGCCCGCCACAACAGCCTATAATTGATTAACTTTATTCGAATTGTCGCACTTCACCCGCGCGCCGCGCGATCCATCGGGCACACCTGGCCCAACGTGACACACTGGCTAAGGGCTTCGGGCGGGAGGCGACCTGTTCGCCCGTTCTCGGCCCCAAAAGAGTCCAGATGCTAGGCGACGAGGAGCGAGGAACGGAGCGCACTTCCTGTACTTCCTGTGCGTGAGTACCTTCGCTATGAAGGCTTACCGGAGGGAGGCGAGCAACGCTCGCGTCCCGAGGTCACGCAAGGCGCGAAGCGCCGCGTACACGACGCCGATGGGCCCCCATCGGACGGACCACGAGCGGGCCGAGAACGGGCTCGTGGTAGAAGCGCCCGGTGCCCCAGATCGAGCTCTTGTTCGTCGACGCCTTGGTAGTCGTCGCGAATAAACCGTCGGGGCTGCTCGTGCACCGCGGCTGGGACGACGACGACGACGTGGCGCTCTTCCGCGTGCGCGACGCGGTTGGTGAGCGCGTACATGCCATCCACCGGCTCGACCGCGGGACCAGCGGTGCGCTCGTGTTCGCACGGACGCGCGCGGCGGCGGCGGCGCTCTCGCGACAATTCGAGGCGGGCGCGGTCGACAAGCGATACCTCGCGCTCGTCCGCGGCACGCCTCCCGCGCGGGGGACCATCGACTACGCCATTCCGAAGAGTGAGGGTGGCCCGCGCGTCCCGGCGGTGACCGACTTTCGCCTCATCGCGCGCTCGCCCGTCGACCGCTGCTCGCTCGTCCTCGTCCTCCCGAGGACCGGTCGCTTCCATCAGATCCGCCGCCACCTGCGCCACCGCGGCCATCCGCTCGTGGGCGACGTCAACTACGGCTCGGGGGAAATCAACCGCCACTATCGCGCGCAATACGAGCTTCACCGTCTGGCGCTCCACGCCGACAGCGTCGCGTTCGAGCATCCCGAGTCGCGTGAGCGAATCACCGTGTCGGCGCCGATGCCCGAAGATCTCGGGCTCGCGCTCGATCGCCTTGGACTACCGCGCCGGCCGCTCGACCCGCTCGACCCGCACGCGCCCGCCGAGCCGCGCGAGTCGCACGATTCGCTCGTACCGCATGAGCCGCTCGACCCGCACGAGCCCGCCGAGGAGGCCGGGGCATGAGCCGACGCGACAACTTCGAGCACCGCTGCACGCGCTGTCGGATCCACCGTAGCCTCTGCTTCTGCGCGCTCATCCCGCGGCTCGAGACCACGACGCGCGTCGTCCTCGTCATCCATCGCGCCGAAGATCGCAAGACCACCAACACCGGCCGCCTCGCGACCGAGTGCCTGGCAAACAGTGAGATCCTGGTGCGCGGTCACACCGCGCGCGAGAGTGAGGCGGTGCCGATCGCCGCCGGGACGACGCCGCTCTTGCTGTTTCCGGCCGATGACGCGGTGCCGCTCACCGAGCTCGCGCCCCAGCTCGAGCAGAGCGGACCCGCAGTGACGCTCATCGTGCCCGACGGCACCTGGCGCCAGGCATCGAAGGTGAGAAAACGCGTCCCCGGACTTGCCAACATCCCGTGCGTCACGTTCGCGGGCGGAGCGCGCTCGCGCTACCGACTCCGCTGGGAGGCGCACGACCACGGCCTCGCGACCTTCGAGGCGATCGCGCGCGCCCTCGGGATCCTCGAAGGTCCCGAGATAGCGAGAGCGCTCGAGCTGCCGTTTCGCGCCATGGTCGAGCGCACCCTCTGGGCCCGCGGCGTACTCCGCGCCAAGGACGTCAGCGTCGGCATCCCCGAGGGCGTCGTGCGTCACGACCCCGAGAGCGGGCTTGGCGTCAATCCGGCGCGGGGACAGTGTTGACGGAGACGCCGGGCTTCGCGATGAACCGGAAGCGGTCGACGAGCGTCGTCGAGTCGAGGAGGCCGTCGCCCGAGTCGTAGACGCCCCAGGTGATCGTGATGACGCTGTCCTTCTCGCCGCTCGGCTCGATCGGCGCCTGGCTCGTCAGCCAGCTCGTCGCGCCATGAGCCTCGAACGACGAGTCCGCGCCGAAGCCGGTGCCGGTGAGCTCGCTGTCGCCGAGCTTGCAAGTGAAGGTCTTGCCGCCCGCGATGCAGGGCAGAGGCGGGTTGCCATCGCAGCCGCAGACCTCGACGAAGGCATTGTTGACGCTGACCGGGTTGCCCATCGAGTCAAATGAGATGTTGCCGTCAGCTTGCCCCTTCGGAAACGGCGTGAGCAGCGCGACGAAGAAGTCGTTGAACATGCTGCACACGAAGTTCGGCCACTCGTACGAGTAGAAGTCGAAGTCGAAGGCGATGCCGTGCGCGTTGCTCGGGGCGCGCAGCTCGACCTTGAGCGCCGCGCCGTCGTGCGGCTCGCCCGTGATGGCGAACCCGCAGAGCGGCGACTCTTTGGGGAAGCCTTGCGGGTGATTGAAGGTGATGTCCTTGCTGAAGCCCTTCACGTCCTTGTAGCCGGGGTCGTTCGGCTGGCGCGCCGTGCCGCTCGAGAGCGCCAGCAGGCGCTTGCCCTCGCGGAGCTTCATCACCGGACCGAAGCCGGTGAGGACGCCGTGGCCGAGGTGAAAGACCTCTTCCTGGCCCACCGGCAGCGGGGAGCCGTCGGGCAAGACCCACTCGGCCTTGACGAGGCCCCAGTCGCCCTCGCCCTTCGAGAGCTTGCAGATCCCAGCGGCCGCCGCGCCGTGGATCGGATCGAGGTCGTCGACGGCGAGGCCATCGTCGCAGCTGACGGCGTCGTTCTCGTCGATCTGGCCGTCGCAGTCCTCGTCGTGAGGCTCGCCCTTGGCCGAAATCGCCTCGATCGCGTTGGGCGAGATGTTCGCGTCGCAGTCGTCGCAGTCGCCCTCGGTGATGGTGAATCCGTCCTTGTCGAAGTCGTCGTCGGGCCCGGGCTGGACGCACGGCACCCCGCCGCCGCCCGCGCCGCCGCTGCCGGCGAGGTCGAAGCCTCCCGTGCCCGGGGGCGCGCCGCCCTGTCCGCCCGGCCCGGCGGGGCCGGTGCCGCCCGCGCCGCCAGCGTCGCTGGAGCCGCCCGCGCCGGTCAGCGGGGATTCCTTCTTCGCTGCGCTGCAAGCGACGAGCGCGAACAGCATCGCGCCGCCTACGAGTTGGGTCCGGCGATGATTGATCATGGCTTCTCCTCGGTGGCGTAGAGACGGAATTCTTCGAGGTTCCTGTGCGAAGCGGCTCGCGCGAGGCCCGTAATGGTCAATCCGCTCTCTTGGCAGTCCCGCGCCGCGGCCAGTCGCGACCGGCGCTCAATAGATGCAGACGAAGCCCTCGCCGAAGTCGGCGCACTTGTACTTCTGATTGCCCATCCCCATTGGGCAGCTCGCGGCGTTGGTGCACGTCTTCAGACAGACGCCGAGGCCGTTGTTGAGCCCGAGGTAGTCGCTGCACAGAGTGCCGGTCGGGCAGTCGTTCGCCATGAGATTGCAGTGCTCGCTGCAATAGCCGTTCGGCCATCCGAAGTAGAACTCGTCGATGCAGATCGGGTCGTTCGCGTTGGCGGCGCACTCGTTGTGGGTCATGCAGGCGGCACCCGCGACGCCGGCCCCCGGCTTGCACTCGTTGGTCCCCTGGCAGGCGCTCGGATCGGCGCAGTCCGTGAACCCGTCGAAGTCGTCGTCGAAGTAGTCGTCGCAGAACGACTCTGGAAAGCTCTCCTGGATTTGCAGATCGAAGTAGCCGAACTCGGTCGGGCCGGTGCCGTCGACGATCACGAAATAGCTCTGCCCCTTCGTTGCCTTGAAGAAGATGCTCTCGTCGTCGTTGGCGCCGGTGGCATCCACACAGAAGAGCTCGCTCGCGGCGCTGCCGCAGTCCTTGCGAATCGAGAGGCTGAAGTTCGCGGCCGTGAACGACAGGTCGATCGCGACGTCGACGTCGGCGCTCGCCGTGAACTTGTAGATTTTCTCCGGGCCGCTGCCCGCCGTGCAGCTCCCCTTGTGGACGTTCGGCTCGCCGTTCGTGTCGCTGAACTCGTAGGCCGGAAGTGCCACGAACTCCGGCGCCACGCACGAGTCGAGGCAGCTGGGCACGTTCGCGCAGTCGCTGTCGGCGCAGTCGGTGTCGCCGTCTTCGTCATCGTCCTGGTCATTGGCGCACGACTCGGGCGGCGTGCACCCCGACACGACGACCTGGCAAAACGGATTGCACTGCAAGTAGCCGCCGGCGAGGCCGTAGTCGACGCACGTCTTGCCGCCAAAGTCGGAGCCGTCGCAGATCTCGCCGCCCTCGAGGATGCCGTTGCCGCACACGAACTGGGAGCCGCCAGCGCCCGTCGTGGACGCGGTCGACGTGACCGCGGTGCCGACCGTCGCCGTCATGCCGCCAGCACCGGCGCCGCCCGCGCCACCGAAGCCACCCGTCGCGTCGCCGCCCGAGCCGTTGCCGCCCGCGCCGCCGCTGCCGGTTTGGCTGCGGCCCGCGCAGCCCGCCCCGGTCGCCGACAGCGAGGCGGCGAGCGTGGCGGCGCAACCGAGAATGAGAAACGCGTGGCCGTTCGTGCGTGCGCCCATGATGACCCCGAGGAAAGTGGCTCCGCGCAACGTACGCGGAAAAGCACCCACACTATCTCACACCGCCTCGAGTCATGGAAGCGCGATTTCTGCTTGCGAGTCGCGAGCGACCTTGAATAAGGTGCCGCCGCCATGCATCGCCCCACCCGCCAGCACCAGAACCTCGCCGCCAAGCTCGCGCTCAAGCAGGGTCGCAGCCGTGTCTCCGGCAAGAAGGCGCGCCGCTGGAAGAAGTCGGTCGAGAAGTACCAGTCGCTCGTCGCGGCGGACTGAGTCGCTCCTCGAACGCAGATGGGCCCTTTTCGGGCCGAACTGCCGTGCTCGGCCCCAAATGGGTCCAGGTGCTAGGCGCCGAGGAGCGAGCAACGGAACGCACTCTCGTACTCTCGTGCGTGAGTACCGCAGCGACGATGGCTTACCGGAGGGAGGCGAGCAACGCTCGCGTCCCGAGGTCACGCAAGGCGCGAAGCGCCGCGTACACGACGCAGATGGGCCCTTTTCGGGCCGAGCAGCTAGCGCGACGGCCGGCGGCAGGTGAGGGCCCACGCGCAGTGCGGCACGCTGAGCGGCTCTTCGGGGAAGTGCTCGACGAGGGCGAGGCGCAGTCGCTCATCGAAGCGCGCGACCGTGTCGGGGGCAAGTGAAGGCGCGACGCCGGAGCTCGTGCGCACGCGGCCGCGCCACGCCTCGTGCGCGAACGCGACGTCGACGTCGAAGGAGAACGTCTCGATCGACTCGAAGCGGGCGCGACGCACGTCATCGAGCCAATCGGGGTGAAGGCCCGACGACGGGCCGCGTCGATGCTCGGGGTTGTAGCTCTCGACCATGCGGTGCGCGAGCTCGACGACGTTGCCCGGCATCGGCAGCGGATCGAAGTGTGCAATGACGAAAGCGCCGCCGGGCTTGATGAGGCGCAAGACTTCTTTGATCGCCTTGGGGCGCTCGAACCACTGCCACGCTTGCCCAACGACGACCGCGTCGAACGCGCTCGGGGGCAGGCCCGTGCGCTCGGCCGGGGCGACGACGTAGTCGATGCGAATGCCGCTCTTCTCGTCGAGCCGCCGAGCCTCGGCGACGAGCCCCTCGGCGACGTCGAGGCCCACGACCTCACAGCCGCGCTGCGCGAAGCCGCGCGCCAAGGTGCCGGTGCCCGTGCCGAGATCGAGGACGCGCTGACCCTTTTGGCCGATCCCCTTGGCCACGAGGCGCGCGAACAGCTCGTCGGGAAAGCCGACGCGGTAGCGCACGTAGTCGGGAGCCGTCTTGCCGAAATCGAGTTGCTTCATACGACAAGGACCAGGAGCGGCTGTGTTGATTCGGTGGCGAATCGCTGAGTCGCCACACGAGGGCGCTCGATCCGAATCATCGCTCGCCGCCGCAGCGTAGCAGCTTCGCCGGCCAAGGCCGCTGCCCTCGCGATTGACATGTGCAAAGCGAACCCCCGCCGCGACAAGCGACGCGCTAGGAGCGAGATTCCCGTCGATTCGATTTACCTCGGGCAGTAGGCTCCCGGCCGTGACGTGGACAGCGGATTTTCGAGCCACAGCGGCCGCTCGTCTCGCGCCGTGGCTCCTGCTCGCGAGCTGCGGCCCGTCGCAGGCGGCGCTGCCGCCCCTGTCGCCCTCGCTCGCGTCCGACTCCCCGATCTTGTCGAGCGGCGACGCCGCCGAAGAGGCAGCGCGTGCATCGTGCCGCACGCAGGCGGACGCCTTCGGCGAGTGGCTTCGGCTCCTCCGGGCGGGCGGCCTCGGAATGACGGCACTCCTTCTCGGAGACCGCACGGCGCTCGTGACGCAGGGTGGAGCGCCGCTCGACGACGCCGCCCCGTTCGTGCACTTGACCCGTGACGAGGTCGCGCTCGAGGGGGTTCGCGCAGGTGACGCCGAGGAGCTGGGGCGCGAGCTCGCCCGCCTCTTCGAGCTGCGCCGCCAGGCGCTCGAGGGATCGCCCTTCGTGGAGCCGACGCGCGTCTTCCTCGCGATCGACGCCGACGTGCCGTTTCGCCGCGTACACGAGGTGCTCGAGCGAGCCCGGGCGAGCGGCGCCGCGCGGGTGACCTTCGCGTTCGCCGATCCGACCCGCACCATCGCGCCGCCACCGCCATCGCCGATCGACGCCGAGCTCGAAGGGCTCGCGCGCGCAGCGACGAAGAAGCGAGAGCGCGTGTTCGTCGAGCTCTTCGCGTTCGTGTACGAGGCGTGCCCCGAGGCCCAGGAGATCGTCGCGCAGCTCGGTCACGCCGTCCCGGAGATCCGGCAGGCGCTCGAGGGCGAGCTCCCCGGCGCCCTCGTGAGCTGCCGCTGCCTTCCGGACCTCGCGTCCGCGCGCGCGCTGCATTGGGCGCTCTATGGCGAGCCTCGACCCATGAGCGGCTTCACGGTGGCGCTCCACGTCGGGAAGGGCGCGCCCGATCGCCTCGTAGCGATGGAGCCCACGGCGAAGTGGGCGAGCGCGCACCGCGAGGTCATCGCCCTCGGCAACGACGCGGCCAAGCAGCGCGTCTCGTTCACGCTCCAATCCGAAGGCGCGTCGCAGGCGCCGTCGACGGACGACGCCTACGAATGAAGCTGCTCGCGATCACGACCTCGACGCCGCGCGGCGGTGTGGCGCTCATCGACGACGGCGAGCTCGTGGCGCTCGTCGAGCACGAGGACGGCATGCGCCACGCCGAGCGCCTCTTCGGGCTCTGCGACGAGGCGCTGGCGACGGCGGGCTGGTCAAAGACGAGCCTCGATGCCGTGGCCTGCGACACGGGGCCGGGGTCGTTCTCCGGCGTGCGGATCGGCGTCGCCTCGGCGAAGGGAGTCGCGCTCGCGCTCGGCATTCCGCTCGTCGGCGTCGGCTCGCTCGAGGCCATGGCGGCCCCGGCCTTCGCGCACGCGGGTGACGTCGCGCGGGTCGCCCCCGTCATCGACGCGCGCCGAGGCGAGTGCTTCCTCGCCGTGTACGCTCGCGACGGACGGACGCTGCTCGAGCCGACGGTCGTACCCACTGCCCATGCGACCGAGCGCATCCTCGCGCACGATGCGTGGGCCTGCGGCGCGCAGGCGCGCGACCTCGACGGGGTGCGGCTCGTGGCGCCGGGCGGATGCGAGCTGCCGAGTGCGCGCTGGATCGGCAAGCTCGCGGCAGCACGCGCCAAGCTAGCAACGACGGCGGACTTGGCCACGCTGGAGCCGGTTTACGCCCGCGGCCCGGACGCGAGGCTCCCGGCGGTGGCGCCCGACTACCGCAAATGAGGCGTGAGGCCCGAAGTCAGGCGCGCCCGAACTCCTTCACGCGAACGGCGCTCCACTCGCCGGTCTCCGCGTAGTCTTCCGGCAGCTCGCGCTGCTTGTGCTCGGGGAGCCCCTCCCAGGTGAACCCGCGCTCCCGGCTGCCGTAGACGAAGCCGCCCGGGCGCTTCTGCAGGTCGCCCGCGATTCGGGCGAGCTCGTCCTCGAGGTAGTTGGGATTCGCGAGCATGTTCTCGCGAATGGGCCCTTCGAGGTAATGGCGGGTCTCGTCCGTCGCCGGGTAATAACGCTTGAAGACGCTGTGGCGAAAGATCGGCTTGAGGCGGCCGATGTCACGGGCCCCCGTTGGCAGCGGCAACAGCTCGACGTAGCTCTTGCGCTTGGCGCGCTCCTCGAGCCGGTCGAGGACGACCTGGAGGCTGTTGTCCAGGAACTCCGGAGCACAATGGCACGCGAAATCGTCGTAGAGGAGGCGCATGACGGCGCGCGCCTCGTCGAGGGGCATCGTCGCCAGGCGCTCGCGACCGATGCGGCGCAAGAGCACCATGAACGGCATGGGCTGATTGCCAGTCAGCCGGATCTCTTCGGGGTCGCGAAAATCGGGCTGACTGTAAGGGAAGTGTCGCGGATTGATGACGTCGAAGCCGCCGCGACCATAGAAGAGAATGCGCTGCAGACTGAGGCTCTCCTCGGGCGTGAAATATTCCATCTCGGCCGCCAGGTTGATGTTCATCCCGAAGTAGCGCTGCGGCACGTTCGGGTACGGGAGCTGCATCTTGCCGAGCGCGTGGAGATCCGCGAGGTACTGCATCGCGATCTCCACCGGGGCGATGCGGAGCCAGTACGAGAGCACGGTCCCGCGCGCCTCTGGCACCATGTAAATGTGGGAGAGGTAGATGACGCAGAGGTCCGGCGACTGGTTCGGATTGACGAGCACCGAGCCGTCGCGCACGCCGCGCACCGTGCCATTCTGATCGCGCGCGACGAGGAGAAAGTAGCGAATGAACGTCCCCGTCGGCGTGGGCTCGTGGGAGTCGTCGCGGAGAAACTGCCGAATGGCCTCCTCGCGCTCCATCTCGCCGGTCGGACCGAACGCGTCCCAGAGCATCTTGTACGCCGCAGGAAAATCCGGATCTTCCGGGCTCTCGATCGACCAGATCTGGTAGCGCCGCGTCTCGCGTTCGATCATCTCCACCACGTCCTGGTGGAAGAGGTCCTTCATGCAGAGGCGCACGCGCTTTTCCATACTCGCCGCAGCGTGGCTCGACGTCGGCCAGGAGTAAAGCGCGCGAACCTCGCGAAGTTCTCAGGCGCGCGGGCATCGGAGGGGAGCCCCGGGCGAGTGCGATGGGGCATCGCGTTCTCGCCCGCTCGGGCATAATGCCGCCCGAGCATGAGAAGGGCGGCCTGGGAAGACATCGACGAAAACCGCTCGGTGTGGATGGCGGGCAAGCCGCCGTACGAGCCGTGCCCGCCGCTCTTGGCCGACACCACCGCCGACGTCCTCATCATCGGGGGCGGCTTCACCGGCGCCTCGACCGCGTATCACCTCGCGCGACGCTTCCCCGAGCGACGGATCGTCCTCGTGGAGGCGCGCCTCTTGGCCAATGGCGGCAGCGGGCGCAACGGCGGACTCATGCTCAATTGGATCAACGGGGTCCACAGCGCGACGCCCGAGCACGCACGGACGATCTTCGACGTGACGCGCTCGGGCATCGACCTCATCGAGGGCATCATCCGCGAGCACGGGATGAAGGTGCGCTATTCGCGCGCAGGTTGCCTCGAGCTCTACACGAAGCCGGAGCGCGCCGAGGCGGCGGCACGCGAGGCCGAGGCCCTCCGCGCGGCCGGGATCCCGCTCGAGTTCTTGAGCGGCAAGGCGCTCGAGGCGCGTACGCGCGCGAGCGGAGTCGAGGGGGCGCTGTTCGATCCGACCGCGGGGCGGCTCGACGGGGTCGAGTACCTTCGCGCGCTGCGGGACGTGCTGCTGTCGCTCGGGGTCGTGATCCACGAGGGCACGCTCGTCCGCTCGATCGAAGAGGGCAGCACGGTGCGCGTCGTGACGAGCGGGGGGGAGATCTCGGCCAAGGCGGTCGTATTGGCCACCAACGCGTATACGAGGAACCTCGGTTATTTTCGCGCGCAGCTCTTTCCGCTGCACTCGCACGTGGTGGCGACGCGGGCCCTCGAGGCGAGCGAGCGAGACGACCTCGGCTGGGGCAGCGCGGTCGGCTTCTCGGACGATCTCGATCGCGTGGCCTACGGCAGCATGACCGACAGCGGGCAGATCGTCTTCGGCGGGGGCAGCAACCGCGCCTATTCGTATCGCTTCGGTGGGCGGACGAGCTTCGCGGCCCGCGCAGAGAGGAACTTTCGCGCGATCGAGAAGCGGCTGGGCGACTACTTTCCCCGTGCTCACGGGGCGGCCATCGAGCACCGCTGGTCGGGCCCCGTGGGACTGACCTTGTCGCGCGTGTGCGCCATGGGCGTGCGCGGCGAGCACCGCAATGTCTATTACGCCTTTGGCTACAGCGGACACGGCATCAGCCTCGCCAACCTCGCCGGCAAGGTCCTCTGCGATATCTACAGCGACGACGAGGCGCGCTGGCGGGGGCTGCCATTCTACGAGCCAACGCTCTACCCGATGCCGCCGGAGCCCCTCCGGACGATTGGCTATCATTTCTACACGACGCTCACCGGCCGGTCCCCGCGCAAACAGCACTAGCGCTCGTGCCGGACTACGCGCGGCCCCCCAATTCGACGACGACGAGGCCAGGATGAACATGGAATGCAAGAACCTCGTAGGCGGTCGCTTCGTCGGCGCTGAGGAGCCGGGCGCCCAGCGCATGACGGCAATTGCCCCCTTCGACGGCGCCGCGCTCGGCACGAGCTACGAGGTCGGATGGCCAACGATGGAGCGCACGCTCGACGCGGCTAGCGGTGCCTTTCCGGCGTTTCGCAGCTCGCCGCGCGAGGAGCGGCAAGCCCTCGTAGTGCGCATCGCCGCTAGCGTGCGGGAGCGGGCCGAGGAGCTCGCGCAGCTGATGGCCGTCGAGGTCGGCAAGCCCATCGCGTGGGCGCGCGCCGAGGTCACGCGGCTCGCCGTCACCTTCGAGCTCGCCGGCGAGCTGCTCGACGAGCCGGCGCGCACCGAGCTGTCGCTCCAGCGTGACGCGCGCGGCGCCGACTATCGCTGCTTCGTCGAGCGCGTCGGCATCGGCCCGGTCCTCGCGATCGTTCCTTACAATTGGCCGTACAACCTGGCCGCCCACAAGCTCGCGCCCGCGCTCGCTGCCGGCAACCCCGTCGTGCTGAAGCCGTCGCCGCAAGCCGCGCTCTCCACGCTGACCCTGGCCGAGCTCATTCATGCGGCCGGCGCGCCGCCGGGGGTCATCGGGGCGGTGTGCTGCGGCCCCGAGGTCGCCGAGGCCGCCGCGCGCGATCCGCGCATCGCCATGGTGAGCTTCACCGGCTCGGAGCGGGTCGGCTGGCACATCAAAGAGCTCGTCACGAACAAGCCCGTCGTGCTCGAGCTTGGCGGCGACGCGAGCGTGCTGGTGTTCGCGGACGCCGATCTCGACCTCGCCGCAGCGCGCGCGTGCCTCGGCGGCTATGGCTACGCCGGACAGGTGTGCATCTCCGTGCAGCACGTCCGGGCCCACGCCGACGTCTACGACGCGGTCCGCGAGCGGCTCACGCGGATGACGCTCGCGACGGCATTCGGAGATCCGCTGCTCCCGGCCACGGTGTGCGGGCCGCTCATCTCGAGCCACGCCGCCGATCGCGTGATGGCCTACATCGATGAGGCGCGGCGAGGCGGGGGCAAGGTCCTCGCCGGAGGCGAACGGGAGGGCAACGTCGTCCTTCCCACGCTGCTCGAGGACGTCCCCGGCTCGTGCAAGCTCGCGCAGGAAGAGGTCTTCGGCCCGGTGATGACGCTCTCGCGTTTCGGCTCGGCGGAAGAGGCCTTCGCGGCGGTGAACCGCTCGCGCTTCGGGATCCAGTGCGGGATCTTCACGCACGACGAGGCGCTGATCGCGGCGGCGTTCCGAGAGCTCGATGTCGGCGGCGTGGTCGTCAACGATTTTCCCACGCTGCGCTTCGACGTGATGCCTTACGGCGGCGTGAAGCGCAGCGGCGTCGGGCGCGAAGGGCTGCGCTACGCCTACGATGAGATGACCCTGCCCAAGGTGCTCTTGGGCCGGCGATGACGCGCGCACGAGGAGCGCTCGGCTCTGTGCTCGCGCTGGTCGGGCTCGCGCTGGTCGGGCGCGCTGCGGTTGCGGCGCCTGCCCTCGCGGGCGACACGCCCTCGCTCGTGCTCGATCCCGCCCCGGCCGGCGATTCTGCGCTCGTCGCGCGCCGCGCCAACGTGCGCGGGCACTGGCTCGCGGCCGCGCGCCTGTCCTTCGACTACGCCAAGGCTCCCTTCGTCCTCGAGCGCGACTCGGGCGAGAAGGACGTCGTCGTTGGTCATCTCGCGATCGTGCATGCCCAGGCGTCGCTCGCCATCTTGCACCGCTTCGCGGTCGAGCTCGCTCTGCCGCTCGCCTACCAGGGTGAGCCGAACGTCGCGGCGCTCGGCCTCGCGGACGACCTCGCCAAGGTTGGGCTCGGCGACATCCGGCTCGGGGGTCGCGTCGTCCTCGCTCGCAGCCCGGAAGATGCGCCGGTCCGCACTTCCCTCGCCTTCGACTCGTCGCTCTGGCTGCCCACGGCGACTGCCGAGCTCGCCGGCGACGGCGTGGCCCGCGTCGGCATCGGAGTCGGGGCGGAAGCCGTCGGCCCGAGGCTCTTCGGCGCGCTCCACCTCGGGGCGCACAGCCGCGGCGTCGCACGACTCTCGAGCCGGCTCGACGAGAATGGCAATCCAGAGGGCGCGGCTTCGCGCGGCGGGGACGCACACCCGCGGACGCGAGTCGGCCCGTCGCTCGCCGCCTCCGCGGGCGCGGGGTGTTTCGTCGACCGTGCCCGCCGCTTCGAAGTGGGCAGTGAGGCCGTCGCGAGCTTCGTATTGGGCGGTGGGGCACGGGCCCTCGATCCGCGCGCGACGACGGCGCACCTCTTCATCACCGGGCGACATCGCCTGGGCGCGATCCCGATCGAAATCGCGGCCGCCCTCGGCGCCGGGCTCGCGGATGGAGCTGGCAACGCGGACGTGCGCGCGCTCGCCAGCCTCGGGTGGGCGCCAGACGAGCCGCCGCCCGCGCCGGATCGCGACCGCGACGGCATCGCGGATGTTCGCGACTCGTGTCCCGCGATCACCGGCACAAAGTCTCGCGATCCGCTGCTGAACGGCTGCCCCGAGATGGCAGATCTCGACGGCGACGCCGTCCCCGACGAGCACGACGCGTGCCCCGAGAAGGCAGGGACTGCGACCTTCAGTCGCCATAGCCATGGCTGCCCGGCAGTCATCGGCGCCGAGCGCGAGGCCGCCGCACAAGGCACACGGCTCGAGGGCAGCGCCATCGTCATCTCCCAGCGCATCGAGTTCGAAGTGGGCACGAGCAACTTGCGTACTTCGAGCCATGCCGTGCTGTTCGAGATCCACGCGGTGCTCGCCGCGCATCCCGAGCTCGAGAGCGTGCTCGTCGCGGGGCACACCGACGAGACCGGCTCGGCGGAGGTGAATCAGCGCCTCTCCTTGGGTCGCGCGGCGAGCGTCGTCGACTGGCTCGTTCGCCACGGAATTGCCAAAGAGCGCCTCGCCCCGCGCGGCTATGGCGCGAGCATGCCAATCGCGGACAATGAGACGGAGGAAGGCCGCACGAAGAATCGCCGCGTCGAGCTCCACGTCATTCGCCCGGCGGCCTCGGACTTGGCACCTCCGGCCAAGAGCGGAGGCCCCTCGTGACGCTGCCACACGTCGCGCTCGCGGTGGGCGCCGCGCTGACGGCCACGAGCCCGTCCGAAGATCTTGCGACGTCGCCGACGATCCTGCACTCGCCCACGCTCGAGCGTCACGCAAGCTCAGGGATCCTGCGACCGGTCCCCATCGCGGTCGAGCTGCCCCCGGAGCTCGCGCGGCGCACGCGTCGCGTGCTGGTGCACTACCGGCTCTGGGGCGAGCCCGACTGGACGACGCTGGAGCTGAAGGAGACGAGCGGGCGCCACTCGGGGGCGATCCCGTGCCTCGAGGTGAGCACGGTGACTGGGGCGCTGCGCTATTACGTGCGCGCCCACGACGACGACGGCCGAGTCATCGCCACGCTGGCGTCGCGCGCCGCGCCCATCGTGGTCACGATCCGCCACGATCTGCAGCTCGACGCGGACGCCGCGCGGCCGAACAAATGCCCAGATCCCGCCGATTGCCCGCGCGGACTGCCCGGCTGCCCGAGCGAGCGCGTCCTCGCCGTTCTTTGCCATACCGACTCCGATTGCGAGGGCGGGGCCACCTGCGGCTTCAACGGCTATTGCGAGAAGACCGAGCGGCACCGCAACGCCCTCTGGGTCGGCGCCGAGCAGGACTTCGGCGTCATCGCGCGTACCGGCGCCTGCCATGTCTCCGCCCAGGAGCGGGGCGGCCACGCCTGCATTCGCGAGGACGGCGCCCAGTACATCGGCACTCCGGTGCTCGAGAGCGTCCCGCCGGGCGGCGCCTTGGGGCCGACACGCATCACGGTCGGCTACGAGCGGCTCGTGCACGACGACACCTCGATCGGCCTCGCGCTCGGCTGGGCCATCCGCGGCGGCGTCGAGGCCAACCTGCTGCCGCCGCTCGTCCCCATGTCGGTCGCGGCGCGTGCGACCCATTGGTTCGGCAATGACCCTCACGCCCACGCGGGCATACGCCCCTTCGCCGGGCTCACGGCCGGCTACGCCAGGTTCGATCTCGAGGGCTCGCTCGAGGTCCGCGAGGACCCCTTGGCGCCGCAGTTTCAGGGCAACAATGACCTCGAGCAGCGCCTCTCTCTGTGGCGACGCGCGGGCGACGGGTTCGTCGGGCTCGCCGGCGGAGTCGCCTATGCCATCACGCCGCGCTGGTCTCTCGCGGCGGAGCTCTGCACCTCGGTGACCCTGCCGTTCACCGCCGTCGTCCTGGCGCCGGCGGCGAGCCTGCGCCTCGGCCTTTAGCGGGCCGTAAGGTCAGTGCGCGGGCACGCGGCTGAACGCCATGATTCGTAGTTTACGAACAGTGGGCTCCCGGCGGAATGGCCCGGAACGCGCCCGGAAGCCGCGCCGCGGCCCTGTTTGGCATCGATGGGAGCGAGGCGATGCTCTACCTTGGGAAGGTGACTCGCGCTCTCCCAGCCGTCGCGCTCCTCACGCTCCGTGCGGCCGCGGGCGGTGCGGTCATGGGCGGTGCGGTCATGGGCGGTGCGGTCATGGGCGGTGCGGTCATGGGCTGCGCGTCCGACCCGGACCCGGCTCCGCCCGAGCCCACCCTCACGACGCCCGGCGCGTTCTTCGCGCGGCCGGACGACGACGGAGCGCTCGGCTTGTTTCGAACCCTGTCTTCGCTCGAGATCGAGCTCGACACGATCTTGTTCTGTTCGACCTACCACGCGACACCGCGCTCGTTCGAGGAGGCCAGCGCGTTCGCGCGCGATCACGAGCTCCCCGTCGCGCTCGAGCTCACGTTCGTCTCGCGCTCGAGCGTCCTCTCGAGCGAGCACGAGGTCGTCTGGTTTCGCTCGCTCACCGACGAGGAGCTCGCGCGCGTCCCGTGAGATGCCTTCCGCACGCCCTGGCGACCACGCTCGCGCTCGCCGCATCGCTCGGCGCCTGCGATCGCGCCGTCGACCTGCGCGACGAGCCGCGAACCTTTCCGCAGCCTTCGACGCCTGGCAGCAAGGACGTCAAGCTCGTCGACACCGATCTCGGGACGAGCGCACACGCGGAGTGCGCAGAGCGGCCTCTCGGCGAGTGCGTCGGTCCGTCGGATTTTCCCTGCGCCTTCGATGGTTGGATCCAGGCCTCGGCGGAGTCCTGCCAGCTCGAGACCGACTGCCGCACGAACGGCACGCTCGTCGTGCGCATGGACGAAGGCGGGTGCGTCAGCGCGCTCCTCATGGACCAGCCGAACGACGAGGTCGTCGCGTGCCTCGTCGAGAAGCTCGGCGATGTGCGCTGCCCGTGCGCGGCGACCGAGGCGTCGTACTACTTCGGCATCGGCAACGTCGGCTGCGGCCAGGAGCCACCGCCCGGCTGAGGGCAGAGAGGTGGGGCCGCCGATCTCGCGGTGGGGTCAGCTCTCCGGCTGAGCCCACGGGGGGCCCACGGGGGTGGCTCCGCCGCCGCCCGGCTGAGTCAGATCTCCGGCAACAGGTCGAGCGATGCGCGCACGAGCTCTCCCATCGTCGAGCAGCGCAGAAACGCCGCGGAGTTGTAGTGGGCGGCGAGCTCCTCGCCAAGCTGCGCGACGTTGCCGGCTGGGGCGAGCTCGTCACGCGTCATCGCGTCGAGCAGATCCTCCAGGCGCATGCGCTCGGCGGC
>SYFR01000291.1 GCA_005800325.1 Myxococcales bacterium
ACGACGGCGAGGACGGCCGCGACCACCGCCGCGCAGTCGACCGCCATGCACCACGGACACACCGCCCGAATGACGAAGAGCTGCGTCGCGATGAGCCCGAGGCCAGCTGTGCCGCCGACGCACGAGAGCACGGCGACCAGGCGCAAATGACGCGGCCGCGACGCGAAGAGGCTCGCCGCGTAGAGCAGCGCGAGAGCCAAGAGCCCGAGCGATGGCAGATCGACGGGCCCGACCCGCGCGAGCGCGGACTGCCTGACCTCGGCGCAACCCGACGCGCCGCCGCAGAACGAAGCGCCGCCCGCGCGGTAGTCGACGAACAAGGCCGCGGACGCCATGAGCGCGACGGCGAGCGCGACACGCAAGGCGACGGTGAGGGAGCGACCGATCATGTGGGAACCCGGGCGTACTATGACGCGCCCGCGGCACCAACGCCCGGCCAGCGCCTTCACTCCGGGAGCGCGCTCGGGAGCGCCGAGCCGGTCCCGCTTGCCGCAACCCCCAGCGCGCCACCCTGCCCATCACGCGCCGTCAGCGCCACGCCGCGCGTCGGCGATCACCGGGCAGGCGGACTGGGGCTTCCGCCGAGCTTCCGCCGCATGCACAACATCCCCCTCGACGCGCGGCGCGCGCGGGGCTACACGGTGGCCACCTGGGTCGCCCGTCGCACGCGAGCTCGCTCGCTGACCGGCGACCGCCGCACGACGCCCATTTTTCGGGCGCGCCGGTCGTATCGCAGCGTGCCTCCACACCACAGGACTCTCAGTTTTCTTGCGTTCACTCACTCATCAAATCCTCGAATTGCTCGGCGACCAGCGCCGCGCGCTCCACGTCGCGGAGATCGCGACCCACCTCGGCTCACCCGATCGCCGGGCGCTCGCCAAGGCCCTCGACGACCTCGTCTACGACGGCCTCGTGCGCCAGCGCTCCGGCCAACGCTACGGCCTCGCCGCCGACGCCGCGCCGCCGAAGCCCCGCGAGGTCGAGGCCATCTTTCACCAGAACCCGAGGGGATTCGGCTTCCTCAAGCTGACTGGCATCGAGGACGATGTGTTCGTCCCCGCCGAGAGCGTCGGCGGCGCGATGCACGGCGACAGGGTCGCGGCGCGCGTCCTCGCGAGCGGCCGGCGCGGCCCCGAGGGCGAGGTCGTGAGCGTCCTTCACCGCGCGAGGAAGCGCGTCGTCGGCGTCTTGCGCGGACGGGCGCCGAGCTACCGCATCGAGCTCGACGACCAGCGCGTGCGCGGCCCGGTGGACATCGTCCTCGGCGCCGAGCTCGCCGAAGAGTTCGGCGCTCGGCGCGACGGCACGAGCCCCGCCGCGGTCGTCGAGCTCGTCCGCTACCCCGAGCTCGTGGGCGAGCTGCCGAAGGGCCGCCTCATCGCCGTCCTCGGCGCGCCCGGCGAGCCCGACGTCGAGGTGAAGAAGATCCTCCTCGAGCACGCCGTCGACGAAGAGCAGCCCGAGCACGCCGTCCTCGAAGCGCAAGCCTTCGGCGACGAGTGCGATCCGGCCGAGCTCGCGCGCCGCGTCGATCTCCGGCACAAGAAGCTCGTCACCATCGATCCGAAGACCGCGCGCGATCACGACGACGCCGTGTGGGTCGAGCGCAGCGACGACGGCAACTACCACGCGTGGATCGCCATCGCCGACGTGTCCTGGTACGTGCGGCCCCGCTCGGCGCTCGACGAGAACGCGCTCGCCCGCGGCAACTCGGTCTACCTGCCCGATCGCTCGGTGCCGATGCTGCCGCGCGAGCTCTCGAGCAACCTCTGTTCACTCCTCGCGCAGAAGGATCGCCTCTGCATGTGCGTCGAGGTGACGCTCGACGCGACCGGAGCGCCGAAGCACACGCGGATCTACGAGGCGGCGATGCGCTGCCACGCCTTCCTCACCTACGACAGCGTGGCGCGCGCGCTCGGCTTCACCACCGTGCCCGAGCGCGACCCCGAGGCCGAGGCGATGCGCCACGAGCTGCAGGTGATGTGGGAGCTGTCGAGCGAGCTGCGAAAGCGCAGAACGCGGCGCGGCTCCCTCGATCTCGACGTGCCCGAGAGCGACATCGTGCTCGACGACACGACGCGCGCGCCGGTGGAGATCACGCTGCGCGACACCGATCCGGGCGTACGCAAGGCCTACCGCCTCATCGAGGAGCTCATGCTGCTCGCCAACGAAGAGGTCGCGCGCTACGTGCTCGAGCGCCAGATCCCGAGCATCTTTCGCGTGCACGGCGCCCCCGATCCGGAGAAGCTCCAGCGCTTCGGCGCCCTCTGCCAGGAGCTCGACCTCGAGTTCGACGCCGAGGCCTCCCTCGATCCGAAGAGCCTGTCGGGCTTTCTGCGCACCCTCGAGGCGCACCCGAAGAAGCAAGTCCTCCACATGTTGCTGCTGCGGGCGATGCAGCAGGCGCAGTACGACCCGACGAACATTGGCCACTTCGGCCTCGCCTCGGCCGCGTACCTGCACTTCACCTCACCCATCCGCCGCTACTCCGATCTCGTCGTGCATCGGCTCTTGCGGCGCGCCCTCAACGGCGAGCGCATCGAGCGCGGCGCGCACCTCGACGAAGAGCTCAAGACCGCGGCCCTCACCGCGAGCGAGCGGGAGCGCGAGACGATGGAGGCCGAGCGCAACATCGCCGATCTCTACCGCGCGCTCTACATGCGCTCGCGCCTCGGCGAGTCGTTCGAGGGCAACGTCGTCACGATCACGCAGAGCGGCCTCTTCCTTCAGCTCGCGGATCCTTACGTCTCGGTGCTCGTGCTCTTCGACGATCTCGGCGCCGGAGGCTATGCGCCCGACGAGCACCACCTCCGCGTCTCGGCCAAGCGCTCCGGCGACTCGATCGCGCTCGGCGACACGCTGCTCATCACCATCGTCGACGTCTCGCTCGTGCGGCGGCTCGTCTACGGCCGCCGCGTCGGCGGGGCCACCCTGCAAGGGGACGAGCGACGCGGCAAGAAGGGCAAGCGCGACCGCGAAGAGAGCCGCGGGCCGAGCAAGTCGGGCAAGCGCGACAAATCGGGCAAGCGCGACAAGGCGGGTAAGCCCAGCAAGTCGGGTAAGCCCAGCAAGTCGGGTAAGCCCAGCAAGTCGGGTAAGCCCAGCAAGTCGGGTAAGCCCAGCAAGTCGGGTAGGCCCAGCAAGTCGGGTAGGCCCAGCAAGTCGGGCACGCAGGGAAAGCCGGGAAACCCGGGCAAAGCCAGCAAGCCGGGTAAGCGAAGCGTCAAGCTCAAGCGCAACACGCGAGGCTGACGCCGAAGAGCCGCCGCGTCAGTTGTGCACGCCCGGCTCCGACGCGTCGACCGACCACGCGAAGTTGTCGAGCAAGACGAGCGAGTCGTAGTAGCCGTCGCCCGTGTCCCACAGCACGAAGCGCAGCTCGATGACCTCTCCGGGCTTCACATTACCGTTCATCGTGAGCCAGCCCGTGCCGCCGCCGGCGAGATCGTTCTTGCCGCACCAGCCCGGATCCATCGCAAATTGCGAGGGAGGCTTCACGACGTCGAAGCCCGTGCCCGCGAGCTCGACGGTGCTCGCGCACGTCTTGGCATTGCCAGGTATCGCGCCACCGGCGCATCCTGTCTGACCGTTCGTGCACTGCTTGAAGAGGCCGGTATTGCCGTAGGCGAGGTTCACGCCGAGCGGATAGAGCGAGTTGTCGGGTGCCTTGTAGACGGCCAGATTCTTGTCGGCGGGATTGGGCACTTGACCGACGCCGGGAACGAACGCGGAGTCGAGCAGAGCGAGGAAGAAGTCGTTGAACGGACTGCACACCCACTCGGGATATTCGGACGAGTAGAGATAGCTCGAGACCGAGAACGATTTGGCGTTCGTAGGGACGCGAATGCGAAGCTTCAGCAGCACCGGATCGTTCGTCGTCGTGCCTCCCTGCGGCTTCGGACAGCCGGGCGCGTTCGGAAATACGCCTCCGTTGGCGGCGAGCCAATCGGTGGGGACGTCGCTCTTCGTTCCCATCACCTTGCCCCCCTGGAAGGCGGCGTGGCTCGGGCTCGTGTTGTTGGGAGCCGCCGCAGCTGCGGCCACGCCGGTCGCGATCGCCGCGAGCCGCTGCCCGAGCTTCGGGAGCACGGCGCCGCCAAACCCCGCGCGGATCGACCGCGAGTCAGCGGCCGGCGTGCCCTTGCCGTCGGCGAGATGAAAGCTCGCGCCGATGACGCCCCATTTTTTCTGGGCGAGCGGCGCGTCCTCCGCCGTCGTCTGGCACAAGTCGATGGCCTTGGCGTAGTCGACGCCCAAGGACGAGTCGCTCGCGAGGTTGGTGTCACAGAGGCTGAGCGCGTTGTCCTTCGTCCCGTCGCAGTCGTCGTCGACCAGGTTGGCTCCGACCTCGAACGCGCCCGGGTTCACGAGCTTCGGCAGCGTGCAGTCGTTGGCCGTGTCGCAGCAGTCGCCGTCGCACGCGGTCCACCCGTCGCCGTCCTGGTCTTTGGGGTCGTCCGCCTTGCCCGAGCAGTCGTTGTCGAGCATGTCGCCGCAGCTATCGAACGTCGGCAGGCCCTGCCCCGAGCACGGCATCCACGCGGTGCCGGTGCCGTTGCACGTGGTCGTGCCCGCCTTGCAGAGGCCCACCCCCTCGGTGCCGACCGGGCCGTCGTAGCAGGTCTTGGTCTCGCCCGGTGTGCAGCTGCACGGGCCCTTCACGGACAGGTCCCACTCGCAGCCGTCGGTGGCGTCGACGTTGCAGTCGGCGAACCCCACGACGCAGCCCTTGAACGAGCACGCGCCGGCCTCGCACGCTACGTCGGCGTTCGCGAGGCTCGGGCACGCGTTGCCGCACTCGCCGCAGTGCACGAGGCTGGTGCCGAGCTCGACGCACGTCTCGGCGCAGCACTGCTCGGTGCCGCTGCAGTCGAGCGAAGCCGCGCACCCCGGCACGCACTGGCCACCTTGGCATTTGTTGCCGAGCTCGCAGTCCTGGTTCGCGACGCAGTCCACGCAGGCGTGCGAGGTCGTGTTGCACACGGTCGGCGCGGCGCAGTCGTCGTCCGCATCGCAGCCCTCGACGCACGCATGCGCCTCATCGCAATACTGGCCAGCCGCGCACTCGGCGCCGCCGGAGAGGCACTCGACGCACGCGTCCGTCACCGGATCGCAGACGAGCGGCGGAGCGCAGGCGCAGGAGCCGCCGGTGGACGTGCTGGTGGTCGCGCCGCTCGCGGGATCGGACGTGTCGCTGGCGCAGGCCGCGAGCGCAGCCATGAGCCACGCGCCCGCCGGCAGCAGCACACGAGCCGCTGCGCGAAGGCTGCGTCTGCGCGGGGAGAGCGAAGTGGACGAGCGAGGGGCAAGCTTCATCGGTTTCACCGATCCTAATTGAATTGGGGGATCGGTGTCGCGCCAAGCCATCACACGTGGCACCGTGCCCCGGATTCAGCGAGAACAGTGATGAGCGAAGCGACGACGACCGAGCCGACTGCTGCAGCGCCTCCGAGCGACGCGGTGCCTCCGAGCGACGCGGTGCCGCCGAGCGACGCGGTGCCGCCGAGCGACGCGGTGCCGCCGAGCGACGCGGTGC
>SYFR01000292.1 GCA_005800325.1 Myxococcales bacterium
GGCTCCCCAAGCCTGGCGCGTGGATGGAGACCTTCAAGCAGCTCATGGGCTTCACGCTGCTCGGTGCCGGCGTTTGGCTGTTCGGCGCGCTGCAGGCGCAGCTGCCGACGAGCAGCTCGAACTGGTTCCTCGCGTTCCTCGTCGTGCTCGGCATGGCGCTCTGGGGCATGCAGAAGTTCGGCGGCTTCGAGCACGGCGTAGGTCGCCGGTGGCTCGTGCGGGGGCTCGCGCTGGCGCTCGCCGTCGGCGGCGGCTTCGTCATGCTCGACTTCACGCCCGCCGCGCGCCAGAAGACCGCGCAGGCCGCGCCGTGTGACGAGGCCCCCGCGGCGCTCGGCCCCGACGTGCCCCCGGTGGTCGTGGACGGTGAGATCCGCTGGGCCGACTTCGATCCGAAGGCCGTCGATCGCGAGCTCGCGCGCGGACGCCCCGTGTTCATGGATTTTACGGCCGAGTGGTGCGGCAACTGCAAAGCGAACGAGGCGCTCGTCATCAACACCGACGAGATCCGCGCGAAGCTCTCGACGACGAAGATCCTGCCGATGAAGGCGGACTACACGAATGAGGACGAGACGATCTCGAAGTGGATCGCGAAGCTCGGTCGCGCGGCGATTCCGATCTACGTCGTCTTCTATCCCGACGGCACCCACGACCTCTTGCCCGAGAGGATCGACAAGCCGATGCTGCTCGGCGCGCTCGACAAGGCGACCGGGAAGTACCCGCCTGAAAAATTCGGCGCGGCGGCCGCGAGCGGCTCCAAGGCCGCCGCCATCACCGACGGCGCGCGCCCCGCTTCCGATGCCAAGCAGCCGCTCTGATCGGTCGCTCGGACCAAGCACGCGTCGTCCGCAGCGCCGGCGCGACATGCGGCCAAGAGCGCTCGCGCTCGCGGTGCTCGTCGCCTGCGGCGCCTGCAGCGAGCCGCGCGGGGAGGTCGTCTTCGGTGTCACGAGCGACTATCGGGCCGGCGTCGATCTGCACCGGCTCGAGGTCACGACGGACGTCGGCGGCGAGGTGAGCCACAGCGCGATCGAGCTCGGGTCGGCGCCGGGCTCGAAGCTCTTCCCGATCGAGCTGCCCGTCCGCGACCTCCCCACCGGCGAGCCCGTCGCCATGCAGGTCGCCGCGTATACGGACACGTCGCCGGCGGACACGCTGGTCGTCGAGCGGCGCGGGGCCACGACCGCGATCGGCAGCGAGAAGCTCCTCTTTCGGCTGCACCTATCGAGCAAATGCGAGCTCGCGCCAGGCGCAGAGACCTGCGACGCGACGAAGACGTGCGCCAGCGGCCTCTGCATCGACCCGTTCCTCGCGCCCGAAGCGCTCGAGCCCTACGCCGAGGGGTGGAGCAAGGGCGTGGACCGCTGCAAGCCGGCGGGCGCGGGCGCGCCGGAGGTCGCCGTGGGCGCTGGGCAAGCGGACTACCTGCCGGCGATGGACTTCGACGAGGCGCAGCTCGAGGCCGGCCCACAAGGCGGGCATCACATCTGGCTCGCGCTGCGGGCGCGTAACTTGAAACAATCCGGCACGCGCACGGTGATAACCGGAAGTTTCCCTGACCTTGGCCTCGTCACGCCGCCGCTCGAGGTCATCTTCACCCTCCTGCCCGACGAAGGCGACTACTGCAAGCTCTACGGTCTTCGCTTTCAGCTCGACGGCGGCGGCGTCGACGTGGCGCTATTGCTCGGGCAGAAGCTCGAGGTGACCGCGACGATGAAGGACGCGGACGGCGCGGTCGGCGTCGGCAAGCGCTGGGTGACGATCTCCGACGCGATCGTCGAGCCGATCTGAGCCCGACGCTCCGAGCGCGAGCAGCGTGCCGCCGAGCGGAGGGCCGCGCGACCTCGGCGCATTCGCTATAGTCACCGCCGCCGCTCGCCGCGTAGACTCGGCGCCATGCTTTTTCCTCGATGGGACTTCATCGCGACGGGGGCGTTCGCCGCCGCGCTCGGGCTGATTGGTTACGCGGCGGCGTGCAGCAGCCCCAACGAGACGACGCTCGTCGGGACGACGGAGAGCGGACAGGGCGGGGCCGGCGCCTCCGGCATGACGGCGAGCAGCAGCAGCTCCGAAGGCGGCGGGATCACCTTCATGCAGGGCCCTGGCACAGGCGGCGCCACGAGCGTCACGAGCAGCACGACGGGCATGATGGGTGAGGGTGGAACGGCGGAGCACACGTACGTGTTCGACCAGCATTTTCCCGGCGCGGGACCGAACGACACGCTCGTCGTGAGCGACGTCGCGATCGACAAGCTCGACGGCAGCGTGGTCGTGGTCGGGGCGTTCAAGGGCTCGCGCGACTTCGACGGCCCGGGCGCCGCGACCGCCGCGAACTCCGCCGGACAGACGGACATCTTCGTCGCCAAGTACAAGCAGGACGGCACGTACGCGTGGCACAAGACCTACGGCAACAACGAGGAGCAGTCGGCTACGGGCGTCTCCATCGACGGCACGGGGCGCATCGCGCTCATCGGGACCTTTCGCGGCGCGTTCAACATGGGCGGCGGCACGCTCGACGCGGTCGGGTTTCAGTTCCCGGACCTCTACGTCGCCGTGCTCGACAAGCTCGGCGTCCACGTCGCGAGCAAGAGCTTCGGCATCGGCGATCCGTACAGCGACTTTGGCAACGACGTCGCGTTCGACAAGAGCGGCAACGTGGTCGTGACTGGGCAGTACCAATCGAGCATCAGCTTCGGCGCGACGACGCTCATGGCCGCTGGCGGGCTCGGCGACTACGACATGTTCGTCGCCAAGCTCGCCGTGAGCGGCACCACCTTCACGGAGTTATTTGCCAAGTCGTACGGCAACACCAAGCTCTCCGAGGGCCTCGCGCTCGCCGTGCACAGCGACGACTCCATCGCCGTCGGCGGGTGGACGGACGGAACGATCGACTTCGGGACCGGCGCGCTCACGGGGACGCCCGACACCGAGCAAGCGGTCATTGCCAAGCTCGACCAGAACGGCACTGCGCTCTACGCGAAGGTGCTCAAGGGCGGCGAGTCGCGCACGAAGAGCGTCGCGTTCACACCGGACGGCGACGTCGTGCTCACGGGAACCTTCCGCAACGAGATCGACCTCGGGGCCGGAGCGCTCAAGGCGACGGGAGCCGCCAACGACATCTTCATCGGCCGTTACGACGCCATGGGGATGGTGAAGTTCGACAACAAGCTCGGCGGTTCGCAGAGCGACGAGGTGGCCGACGTGGCCGTGGATCCTTCGGGCTACGCCGTGGTCGTCGGCAGCTTCCAGGCGACCATGAAGATCAACTCCATGACCTCGCTCACTTCGATGGGAATTCGCGACGGCTTCGTCGCCAAGGTCGCGCCCGACGACGGTCATGGATATTGGGGCTACGGCTTCGGCGACTCCATGCTGCAGGAGGCGACGGCGGTCGCGACGTACCCGAACGGCGACACCCTTTTCGTCGGCCAATACTTCGGGACGGCGGATCTGGGCGGCGGACCGATGACGGCGCCCAATGGGTCGCAGTCGCTCTTCGTGGCGAAGTTCGGCCCCTGACCGGCGCCTACCGCGACGCGCACGGGGCGACGCACGCGACCATCATGCCCCTCGATTCTCAGCCATGGTGGCACTAAAGTCCTCGCTTGGCTGGGTCCGATCGTATCGTCGGGTCCGACCTGAGAAGCCGCCATGGTCAACGTCGAGTGCCCGAGTTGCCGAGCCCCCTACAGCATCGCGAAGAAGCGCATTCCCGCCGAGGGGATGAAGATGCGGTGCCCGAAATGCAGCGCGAGCTTCACCGTCACCGCCGACGGCGGCGTTGGTACGGAGGCCGCCCCGCCCAAGGCACCGAGGCCCGCGGGTGCGCCCCAGCCGCCCGCATCCAAAAAGCCGCTGTTCGCAGCGACGAGCCGCGATGACGCGCTCGCGGCGGACGGACTCTTCGGCGCCAGCGACGTCCCCGAGCTCGGCGCGTTCGGCGATGGAGTCATGGCCGCGCCGGACGACGGCGGCTTCGGCATGCTCGAGGTCGGGCTCGCCCCCTCGAGCCGACGAGGAAGCACCGAGCGAGCGACCGCGAGGCGAGACGCGGCGCCGGACCATGCGCTCGAGTTTTCACCCGACGTGAGCGGTACGCTCGACGACCTGCCCGAGCCGCTCGGCTTCGACGATTTGCCCGCCCCGGTGGGCTTCGACGACCTGCCCGCCCCGGTGGGCTTCGACGACCTGCCCGCCCCCGCGGGCTTCGACCGCCTGCCGGCGGCAGCGGGATTCGACAACTTGCCGGCGGCGGGCGTGCCGGGGGCCAACCTGCCGGTGGCGATCCGCGCAGGCGCCGGTGGCGGTGGACTCGACGCGGGCGCCGGTGGCTTCGGCGCCAAGACGGATCTGCCGAGCGCAGGCCGCGGCGTGGGACCCGGGCTGCCGACGCTCAAGGCCGGAGCGCCAAGTCCGAACGCGCAGCAGGCCGCGCTTCCGGTGGCGATGCCGGGTGCCCCACCTCGCCGCGGCGACAGCGTCGGCGAGGAGTTCGGCGTCGAAGAGGCGGACCAAGCGGGTCTCGCGCCAGCGTCGGGCCGCGACGTCGGGGTGGAGGACGATGCGGCCCCGCAGGTCCGTGTCAAGAAGAACCGCGGGTTGCGGCTCGCGCTCGCGATCGTTCCCGCGCTCGCCATCGGCGGCGGCGCGCTGTCCGTAACGTCGGCCGGTCCGTATGGCTACTACGCCATCAGCGACGCGATCACGCGCTCGGACAATGACGCCGCCCTCGTTGCGCTCGCCGCTAGCCAGCTCGAGGCCGCAGCAGTCGATGTCGCAGGTTCGGTCGATGGCGCCAACACGTCGTGCTCGATGGCCCAAAAGAGCCATCCGCGTTTTAGTCCGATGGCGTCGTTTTGCGCGCAACGCATCTTCGTGAGCAGCCTGCGCTTCGGACGCGACCTGCCGCTCGAAGCCGAAGGGCGGCAGCTCGTCGACGCCATCGGCGTGCGGGAACCCGGGCTCTATCTCGACCTCGCCCGAGCCGGAAAAGCCGCGCTCGACGGCCAGCTCGACGAGGCGCTCGCAGGCGCCGAAGTTCACGCGGCCGAGTACGAGGGGCTCGCGCTCGCAGCAGAGATCGCGCTCAAGGCGCGCAAATACGATCGCGCGCTCACCCACGCCGAGAGCATGGCGAAGATGGCGCCGAACGCTCGCTCGCTCTACGCGCTCGCCCGCGCGCAGCTGGAGCTCGGCAAGGAGGCAGAGGCCGTCGCGACGGCGCGGAACGTGATCAAGCTCTCGGCGAACCACGTGGGCGCGCGCATCCTGCTCGCGGCAGCGCTCTCGACGAAGGACTCGACCGAGGCGCAGGCGATCGCCCTCCTGAACGAGATCATCAAGCCGGGCGCGGTCCGCGACGGCGTGAGCCAGACAGAGCTCGTCCGTGCCCAGAGCATGCTCGGCTACGTGCACTTGCGCCACTCGCGCATTTCCGCGGCAGAGACGGCGTTCAACGCCGCGCTCAAGCTCGACCCGCGGGCCGAGGACGCGCTCGTGGGCAACGGCGAGCTGCTCTACGAGGCGGGACGCTACACCGACGCGCTCGCGGGCTTCGAGGCCGCGCGCCGCGTGAGCCCCCGGAACACGCAGGCGTGCGTGGGCATCGCCAAGGTGAAGCTCGCACAAGAGCTGATGAAAGAGGCCCTCGCAGATCTCGCGCCGCTCGCGCAGTCGACGCCGGATCCCATCGTCGGCTACTGGCTCGGGCGCACGCACATCGCGATGGGCAAGAAGGGTCTCGCGGAACAAGCGTTCCGCAAGGCGGTCGAGACCGGCGGGACGCTCCCAGGCGTCGTGCGTGCGTACGTCGCGCTCGCCGAGCTGCTCGAGAGCCAAGGCAAGTCGGAAGAGGCGGGGACGGTGCTCAGCTCCGCCGCCACCGTGATGCCGAACAGCTACGAGCTACACATCGCGCAAGGGGACGCGGCGCTCAACGCCGGACGGCTGGAAGACGCGGAAAAGCAGTTTTCGAAGGCGCGCGAGATCGACGCTCAGAACCTCGCCGCGATCTTCCGCTTGGCCGTCACGCTGCGCCGCGGCCGCCAATTCGACCGGGCCAAGGAGCTCTACGAGCGCGTCGCGAAGGCCGATCCGAACTACCCGGGGCTCGCGCTCGAGTGGGGCGTCCTGTTCGAGGAGACGGGCGCGACGGACCGGGCGCTGAAGATGTACCAAGATGCGCTCAAGCGCGCGCCGGACGACATCGATCTCATGCTGCGAGTGGGCTCGACGCAGGTGATCGGCGGGCACGCGAAGGCCGCGGTGCCGCTCTTGCAGCAGGTCTACAATCGCCGCCGCAACAGCGCCGAAGTGAACCACTTCCTCGGGCGAGCGCATCTGCTCGACGAGGAGCCCTCGAAGGCGCTCACGTTCCTCCGAAACGCGGTGCGAAGCGATCCGAACCGCGCCGAATACCAGCTCTACCTCGGCTGGGCAGCCAACGAAGCCGGCCAAGCCGGAGAAGCCGAACAGGCAATCGAACGCGCGCTCGAGCTCGACAAGAACCTCGCGGATGCGTACTGGCAGCGCGGCGTGCTCTTGCAGCGGAAGGGCAAGATCGACGAGGCGCTCGACGACCTTCGGACCGCGATCGCCAAGCGACCGTCGCGCTTCGAGGCCTATGCGGCGATGGCGATCTGCTACCAAGAGAAGACCGAATACGACAATGCGCTCGACGCGTGGCGCAAGGCCGTCGCGGGCAACGATGCGGTGCCGGAATGGCAATTTCGCCTTGCGAAGGTCCTTTGGGATCGGAACGCGCGCGCCGAGGCGACGAAGTACCTGATCAGCGCGGTCGATCTCGTGACGCAGAAGCTCGAGACGAAGCAGATCCCGTCGGCCCCTCGCTGGCTCTGGCAGGCCAATTTCCTCCTCGGCGAGGCGCTGCGCACCACGGACAAGCCGCGGGCGATCGAGGCGTTTCGCGCGTACCTGAAGATGTGCTCGCCCGACGATGCCTATCGCACGGACGCCGAAGAAGCGATTAAGCAGCTCGGCGGACGCATCTAGCGCTACTGCGCCGAGAAGGGCCCAGCTACGTCATGTACGCGGCGCTTCGCGCCTTGCGTGACCTCGGGACGCGAGCGTTGCTCGCCTCCCTCCGGTAAGCCTTCGTCGCTGCGATGCTCACGCACACAAGTCTCACGATCCTGCACATCTTGACGTGGGCCGGATGGAACTCATGTTGGCGCCACCATGAGAGATTTGACGAGCGGTGGGGTTTCGCTGGAGTCGGAGTTTGCGGGAGCTGAGTTAGGGGATA
>SYFR01000293.1 GCA_005800325.1 Myxococcales bacterium
CTCGCGAGGCGGGGGCCGGCGAGGTCGACGGCGGCGAGATCGACGGCGACGCCGCCAACGATTCGCGCGCGCGGGCGAGCGACCTGGCGGAGTCGCGCGCCCGGGCCTTGTCGGTCGGCTCGCGCTCGCCGACATCGGCGGCCTGCTTGGCGGCGGCGGCGGCGCGCACGATCCCCTCCGAAAGGAGCGACGCCGGCTGCGCGTCATCGCTGTAGCGCCGCGACGACGGCGGGCTGTAGCCCGGCGGCAGCGACGGCTCCTCGCGACCTTCGCCGACCGCGCGAAGGCGCTCGATCAAGGTCGCCGTGACGACCGACGTCGTGCGTGCCCCGCCGCTGGCGACGCCGGCCACGAGGCGCTTCAGCTCGTCGATCGCATCGAAGACGACGTCGACGGCCCGCCCAGCGAACGTGCGCTTGCCGGTGCGGGCCTGGTCGAGGATGTCTTCCGCAGCGTGGGCGAGGCGCTCGATTTGCTTGAGGTTGAGGAAGCCGGCCAGCCCCTTGATCGTATGAAAACAGCGGAAGACCGCGTTCAGCGCCTCTTCATCGCTGGGGTCGTTCTCGAGCGTGAGCAGATGGCCGTCGCTCTCGTTCAGGCGCTCGGTGCTCTCGGTGACGAACTCGTCGAGGATCTCGGCGTCGGGCTCGCCGGCGTCCTCCTCGGGCTGAACGTTTTCGACGCGGGTCACGAGCTCGCCCGCGAGCACACGCAGCCGCTCGAGCGCCGACCGCGCCTCGGCGTCGTCTCCCCCCGATCGCGACATGCCGGTCAGCGCGGCGCGATCCGCGGCGAGGCGCTCAGCCTCGGCAGGGTGCGCGCCTGCAGCCCACGGCTCGAGCGCCGCCAGGAGCGGTACCACCCAAGCGACGGTCTCGCCGAGCGCCCCCGTGCCGCGCGCGTCGAGCACCTCCTTGAGGTGCCTCAACTTTTCGAGAATGTCTTGGTCGGTGGCCACGCGCAGAGAGGTTCCGCGGTGAACCGTACCCAGACGTGACTCGCGCGGCAAGGAGGCCGTACCAGAACTCGCGTGAGGCGCATCAACATCGGCCGTGGCCTCGGCGTAACCGCGCGCCGCCCCGCATTTCCAATGTCACCCTTCGATGCGGAGCTTCTTCTTCAGCCGCGCGATCTCGCCGTCGATCGGCTCCGCCGCCGGGGCCGCGCCATCGGCCGTGAAACCCCGGCCTTCGAGCGCCGCGAACTTCGCGTCGAGCTGAGCCTCAGTGAGGCCGTTCGACAAAACGGCGTCGACCTCGCTCATCGCGTCGGCGGACGCGCGGCTTTGATCGACCTTGTCTTCCATCTCGCGAAACTTTTCGAAGGCCTTGCCGCCGGGACCGCTCGACGCGAGCGGGTCGGAGGCGGCCCGCTTGGCGCGGCTCAGCTCATTCGCGATGGCCCCTTGCCGCGCCTTCAGATCGGCGAGCTTCGTATCCATGCGCTCCATCTCGCGCTTCATCGTCAAGACGACGCCGCGCTGCTCGGCGCTGTGGGCCTCGGCCCGGTCGCGCTCCTCGATCACGCGCTTTTTCTGCTTGAGCGCATCGCGCGCGAGCCCCTCGTCGCGGCTCACGAGCGCAAGCTCCGCGCGGCCCTCCCACTTGGCCGCCTCTTGGTCGAGCTCCTCGACCTTCTTGGCGAAACGCTTCTGCGTGCCGAGGGCTTCGACGATCTCCGCCTTCGCGGCGCGGAGCGCGTCCTGCATCTCGTCCACGGTGAGCGCCACCGACTTCTTCGGATCCTCGGCCTTGTCGAGGAGCGCGTTGACGTTGCTCGAGATGACGCGACCCATGCGATCGAAGATCCCCATGCCCCTAGTGTGGCGAACGACGAGGTCGCCACAAACTGAAAAGCGGCGCCGATGCTCGACGGGGAGCGGCGAACGTGCGCCGCGACGGAGCGCCCCATCGGCTCGCGACGGCGCGACGGGCGGCGACATGACGCTTGACAGACCGAGGGGAGGCGACCAAGTTGCGGCCTCCTTCACGGCAAATTGCCACGGGGTGTAGCGCAGCCTGGTTAGCGCGCCTGCTTCGGGAGCAGGAAGTCGGTGGTTCGAATCCACTCACCCCGACCACGCAGCACCGTCGCAGCGCGGGCGTCGCAGACCGCTCACGAGCGACGCAGACCGAGCGCGTCGGAGACACGCAGGGCCGGGACCAGGTTCGCGCGATGTCGGCTTCCGGCTCTTGGTGCTGCGGAGCGAGCCGTGCGATACTTGCCGCCCATGGTCGTCAAATCACTCTTGGTCGGCATCGGAATCCTGGCTTCCCCGTTCCTGTTCGCGTTCGGGTGCTCCTCGGGCGAGACCCCCGGGGACGAGCTCTGCGTCCCTGGGCAGACCATCGAGTGCGCTTGCCCCGGTGGCGTGAAGGGCGTCCAGTCGTGCACCGCCGATGGCTCCGGGTTCTCGCCGTGCTCCGGGTGCACGCCAGGGGACACGACCACGACGACGTCGAGCGGCGAGGGCGGCGCAGGCAGCACCGCGACGACGGGCATGGGCAGCACGACCGGCAGCATGACGGGCTCCGGCAGCATGACGGGCTCCGGCAGCATGACGGGCTCCGGCAGCATGACGGGCTCCGGCAGCATGACGGGCTCCGGCAGCATGACGGGCTCCGGCAGCATGACGGGCCCGACCGGCAGCATGACGGGCTCATCCGGCAGCGGCATGAGCAAGTGCGACGAGGCCTCCTGCGCCGCCTGCACGACGAGCACGTGCGCGACTACCGAGTGCGCCATGGCCAAGGGGACTTGCGACATGACGACGGGCTGCACCGAGGCGTACGGCTGCTTGGCCACCTGCGCCATGGGCAGCGACATGTCGTGCATCAGCAAATGCAGCAACAAGACGGGCTTCCAAGAGGCGTCGGCCCTGTTCCTTTGCCAGTACTGCACGGCCTGCGAGGCCGACTGCATGGGCTCGGTGCCGTTCCCGTGCCCGTGAGCGCGTGTCCGCGGCGCGCCGCTTCCTTCGCGGGAGGGGCACGCCGCCGCGCTCGATGTCCCAGGGGCGCGTCGACATGGTGCGCTCGCCGATGTCGTGCACGATCGTGACGGCGACGCGCTAAACGTCCCAGAGGCGCGTCGACATGTAGCGCTCGCCGATGTCGTTCACGATCGTGACGACGACGCCGCGCCGAATGCTCTTGGCGACGTCGTAGACGCCGGCGAGGTAGGCGCCGGAGGACTGGCCGCCGAAGAGGCCCGCGCGCGCCAGCCGCTGGCTCATGCGCCACGCGACGTCCACGTCCGAGTCCCACATACGATCGATCACGGTCTTGTCGAGGATCGCGGGCACGAGGTCGTGCGGATCTTTCAGCGGTTTCAGGCCCTCGACGCCTGGGAACGCGTCCGGCACGACGCACTCGATCTGCACGTTGGGCGACAGCTCCTTGAGGCGGCGCCCGACGCCCGTGATGGTGCCGCCGGTGCCGAC
>SYFR01000294.1 GCA_005800325.1 Myxococcales bacterium
GCACCGCGTCGAGCCGCTCGAGCCTTGCGCGCAGCGAGCTCACGCCGGCGGGCCCTCGCCTGCGACCTCGGGCTCGGCGCCTTCGCCGGCGAGCACGACGCCCGCCCCACGCGCGATCGCCTCGAGCACGCCCTCGGCCGCGCGGCGCAGCTCCTCGATGCTGCCGCGATTCTCGAGGATGTAGTCGGCGACGGCGCATTTCGCCGCGAGCGAGTGCTGCGCCGCGATACGAAGGTCGGCCTCGTCCGCCGCGAGGCCGTCGCGACGCATGAGCCGCTCGCGCTGCAGCTCCGGGGGCAGCGCCACGACCACGAGCGGGCGAAACGCATCGGCGAGGCCGCGCTCGACGAGCAGCGAGGCGTCGTAGCAGACGAGCTCGTGCCCGCCGGCGAAGAGCGCCTCGGTGCGGAGCCGAGTCTCGGCCACGATGAGCGGATGCACGATCGCCTCGAGCTGCCGACGCTTCGCATCGTCGGCGAAGACGAGCCTGCCGAGCTTCGGTCGATCGAGCGCGCCCCCCGGCAGCAGCACCTCCGATCCGAACGCCGCGACCACGCGCGCGAGCCCCTCGCTGCGAGCGGCCACGACCGCGCGGGCCACCTCATCCGCGTCGATGACCGGCACTCCGCGCTCGCGAAACCGCGCGCTCACGGTGCTCTTGCCCGACGCGACCCCGCCGGTGAGCCCGAACACCACCTTCGCCTTCGCCTTCGCCATCAGACTCGTCGCATGTTCAGCCATACCGAAACCGCCTCGCCGCGAGAAGCCCCACGCCCGCTGCGCGTCGGAGGCTCCTCGTTTGCTCGGCGCCGTGCGGTCCCGCACCGCGCGTCGGGCGTCGCAGCCCAAGCCTCAGTTGGCCGTTCCGCGTTTCGCGGAGTAGCTTCCCGGGCAAGCCCATGTGTCGCCTCTTCGGCTTCCGCAGCGTGATCCCGAGCCAGGTGCACCGCTCGCTCATGGCCGCCGACAACGCGCTCGGCACGCAGAGCGAGCAGCACCCCGACGGCTGGGGCGTCGCGCACTACGTCAAGGGCACGCCGCACGTCACGCGCGCGCCGAGCACCGCGCTCAACGACGCCATCTTCCACCGCTTGAGCGGCATCGTCGCCTCCGAGACCGTGCTCGCCCACGTGCGAAAGGCCACCATCGGCCCGAAGACCGTCCTCAACTGCCACCCGTTTCAATACGGGCGCTGGGTGTTCGCGCACAACGGCGAGATCCGTCGCTTCGCGCAGCACAAGGACGCGCTCTCGAGCGAGGTCGCGCCACGCTTGCGCCGCTACATCCTCGGCGACACCGACAGCGAGGTGCTCTTCTTCCTCTTGCTCACCGAGCTCGCGCGCCACGGTGAGCTCGCGAGTCGGCTCGGCATCGACGAGCTGATGCAAGCCATTCGCACGACCGTGCACACGGTGCGCGCCCTCTGCGACGAGCCGCACGATCCGTCGCCGCTCACCTTCATCGTCACCGACGGCGTCACCATGGCCGCGACGCACGGCGGCAAGGACCTCTACTGGTCGACGCACAAGAGCCGCTGCGCCGATCGCGACGACTGCGCCCACCTCGCGCCCGAGTGCGAGGCGCCGGCGGCCGCGGGCGGACGCGTGAACCACCTCGTGTTCTCGAGCGAGGTCATCCACAGCGACAACGTCTTCACTCCGCTCGTCGCGGGCGACGTCATCGGCGTCGACTGGCGCATGCGCCTCCACCGCGCCCACACCGAGCACCGCAGCTTGCCGGTGGCGTGAGCGCCTGCGACACGATCCCGCGCGCGCTCAGCTCCGTGGCGCCGCCGGCTCGACGCAGGCAAAGCCCACGTAGAGCTTGTCGTTGCCGTCGACGTCGCCGTCGGGGTTGATGCCCAAGAGCGGCAGCGTCGTCGCGCCGAGGGTCGCCGTCACGCAGCCGCTGTCCTCGCCCGCGCCGAGCTCGCACGTCTCGGTCCCGACCTTGCCCCATTTCTGGGGCGGCTCGCTGCAGCCGTCGCAGCTGTCGCGCCAACCGAAGTAGGCCGCGCACTCTGACCGCACCTTGGGGGCGACGGCCGCGGCGACGCTGGCGCACGCGAGGCTGCCGTTGGCGTCGACGCCGACGACGACCTTCCCCGCTGGGCACTGCGACGTCGCCGACTCGATCGCCGAATCGCCCGCCTCGCACGCGAACCCGAGGTAGAGCTTGTCGTTGCCGTCGACGTCGCCGTCGAGGTTGAGCCCGAACGTGACGACCCACTCGCCCGACAGGAGCGGCGTCGCGCACACGCCGTCGTCGCCCGGTCCTTTCTCGCAGCCCGCCGCCGCCGCGCGCCCCCATTTCACGGGCGGCTCCGAGCAGCCGTCGCAGCCGTCGCGCGAGCCGATGAACACCGAGCAGTGCTCGCGCACGTAGCGAGCGACGAGGCGCTCGACGAGCACGCACTCGACGAAGCCCTCAAAGTTACTCACCGCGAATTCCCCCGGCTCGCACGGCCCGGGCAGCGCGCTCTCGCCTTCGTTCGGACAGCTCACTCCCGCGAAGAGCTGATCGTCGCCGTTGACGTCACCGTCGAAGTTGAGCCCGTAGAGCGTCACCTCTTCCGCGCCGAGCAGGCTCGTCTGGCAGGTGTCGTCCGAGCCGCCGCCGTGCTCGCACAGCGCGCCGGCGACGTGCCCCGATTTGCTCGGCTGCGCGCAGCCGCTGCACGAGTCGGCCCAGCCGAGGTGGAGCGAGCAGCGGCTCTCGACCGCGACCGCCGTGCTCCCAAGCTCGGCGCACACGACGCGCCGCTCCTCGTCGAACCCGGTCGCGAAGCTCCCCTCTTTGCACAGCCCGGGCGTGAGCGCGTAGCCCGGCTCATCGCCCTCTCCGCCCGCGCTCGTCGCTGTCGGCTCGCCGCCCGCGCCCGTGGACGTAACGCGCGCGGGTGCTTCGACCTCCACGCCATCGGCGCACGCAGCGCCGAGCAGCCCCAGGGCGAGAAGCCCAGCGCCGCGAAGCCCAGCGCCGCGAAGCCCAGCGCCGAGAAGCCCAGCGCCGAGAAGCCCAGCGCCGAGAAGCCCAGCGCCGAGAAGCCCAGCGCCCTGCTCAGCGCCCTGCTCAGCGCCCGGACGCTCAGCGCCCTGACGTTGAGCGCCGCGCCCCAAGCCAGCCAAGTGCACGCGTGCCTCCGGGCGCATCGCCCAGAGCTTACCCCGTGCCCGCTCGACGTCACCCACATCGCGCTGTCCACGCGCCTCGATCGTCTCGAGCGCCGCCAAACCGAGACCTAGGTCCGCCTGGGCAGCGAGCTCCTCGCGACGGTCGGCGCGATCAACGGCCTCGAGGACGTGGTGATCGAGGCCCTCGCCGAAGGCCGGAAGGTGCTCGACCACGAGCGGCGCAGCGTCGCGCTCGAGAAGAAGGTCGGCTGAATCGTCTTGGTGTTGGCCCGCGGCGCTCGCACCGTGGCTCGCTCTTGCGACTCGGTGCTCTCGCGCCGCGCCTCGCTCGTCTGGCGCCGTGTTACGGTGCGCGCATGCCGACCTTTACGCGCACGGTCCCGAAGGATGCGGCCGAGCTCTTCGGGTTCCTCGTCGAGCTCCATGACAACCAGAAGCACGTGGTGTCGATCGAGGCGAACGCCAACGACTCGCGCGTCGAGATCGATCTGAGCCGCACCGCGAACACGTTCGGCGGCTACCCGGACGTCTTCCTGCCGATCCGCCGCGGCCAGATCGAGCTCGCGCAGACGGTCGTGGCGCGCATCCGCCGGCAGTCCGAGCTCGGCTTCGCGCCGACGACGATGGACGCCGAGGCGCTCTTTCAGCTGATCGATCCGTCGCCGCGCTGACCCGCAACCGACCGAGAGGCGAGCCTTCCATGACCGCACGGTTGATCGACGGCAAGGCGCTCGCGGCCGCGCGGCGAGACGAGGTTGCCCGCGCGACGGGCGCATTTCGCGAGCGGTTCGGGCGCGCGCCGGGGCTCGACGTGGTGCTCGTCGGCGAAGATCCGGCGAGCGTCGTCTACACGCGCAACAAGGAGAAGGCCGCGGCCGAGGTCGGCATTCGCGGGCGGCTTCATCGCCTGCCGGCGGACACGAGCGAGGTGGCGCTGCTCGACTTCGTCGCGAGCTTGAATCGCGACCCCGAGGTCGACGGGATCCTCGTGCAGATGCCGCTGCCGAAGCACCTCGATCCCGCGCGCGTCATCGACGCCATCGACGCGCACAAGGACGTCGACGGCTTTCACCCGCTGAACGCCGGCCTGCTCGCCTCGGGCCGACAGGGCCTCGTGCCGTGCACACCGAGCGGCTGCATCGAGCTCATCCTGCACACGCGGCTCTCGCTCGCGGGCGCGAGCGCCGTCATCGTCGGGCGCAGCAACATCGTCGGCAAGCCCATGGCGCAGCTCCTGCTCGCGCGGCACGCGACCGTCACCATCGCCCACTCGCGCACGCGCGATCTCGCGGCGGTCTGCCGCACAGCGGACGTGCTCGTCGCGGCGGTCGGCCAGGCGCGGCTCATCACGAAAGAGCACATCAAGCCCGGCGCCGTCGTCATCGACGTCGGGATGAACCGCCACGACGGCAAGCTCTGCGGCGACGTCGACGAGGAGAGCGCC
>SYFR01000295.1 GCA_005800325.1 Myxococcales bacterium
GCTCGCCGCCATCGCCGCGCGTCGCATCGCCGCGCAGCGGAACCTCGGCCGCATGGCCGCATTGTGCCTCGCCCCTCGGGGGCTCATCGGCGCGGCGCTCGCATCCGGCGACGACGCGAGCGCGCCCTCGTTCATTCCTCCCAAGGACGCCGACGCGACAGAGCTCGGCGCGTTGCCCGGGGCTGCGCTCTGGGCGTGGCGCGGCGAGACGCCCGCCCTGCGCGTGGCAGCCGATCTCGCGCGGCTCTCCGCCTCGTGCCCGGGGCTGCGCGCGGCGGTCGCGGGCTTTGCCTCCGGACGCGCAGCCGGGATCCCGTTCGCCGGGGAGGGCACAGCAAGGCTCGAGGCTGTCGACACTTCGCCGCTCTTCGCGCGCTGCCTCGCGCTCGCGCCGTCCACGCTCGCGCTCGCCGAGGGACTCTCGTGGACCGACGAAGCGAGCGCGGTCCTCGCGGCCGCCGGGCTCGCCACCGAAGCGTGACTACGCCCCGCGCAGGCGCGCAATGGGCTGGCGCGTGGCTGGCGCCAATTGCCAAACTCGAGTGCCTCGCGAGTCAGGGGCCGCGCCGCGCGCGCAGACTCTGGCGCAGCTGGGGCACGACCGCCCACGCCACCTGCGCCGCGCCCGCGACGTCGGCGTCGAGCTCGGGCGGCAAGTGGAGCGGGATCACCGGGACCCCGCGTTGGGCGAGCTCGCGGCCGAGCAGGCCGCCATGCGCCGCGCCGACGAGCAGCTCGGGTTCGACGAGCGCGCACGCGTACGCTGCCGGAAAGCGCGCCATCGCCGCGCGGGGCGAGCTGTCCACGTCGCAGGCGACCTTGACCGCGCTCTCGAGGACCGCGGCCACGACCAGCGCCGCCTCGCGATCGCGCATCATGACGAGAACCCGCGGCCTCTCGACCGCGACCTCGCCGCTCGCCCCGACGGTCAGCGCCCGCGCGCTCCGAGGCAGCAGGGCGCGCTCCCGCGCAGAGTTCGCCGCCTCGACGGCGCGCGCCACCGCCCGCTTGATTTCCTCGGTCGACGCCGGCCAGCGCAGCACCGCGGCGCCGAGCTCGCGGGCCTGGGCTGCAGCGCTCGTCGGTTCGGTCGCGACGACGACCGCGATCCCGCGCGCGACGGCCTCGCGGATCCGCGCCTCGAGCTGGCTCGGCAGCTCCGGAGCGAAGGCGAGGACGGCGTGGGCCAGCACGACCTCTGCGCGCAAGAGGGCCTCGCAGGCATCGTGAACGTGCTCGACGCGATAGCGCTTCGGGTTCAGCGCATCGACCAACGCCACCGCGACCTGGGCGTCGAGCGAGGCGACGATTACGCGAGGACGTGCCACCCGCAGCGGAGCGTAACCTCGGAGCCAGAGAACGTCCGCAATTTCGGCGCGGTCCTGGCGCGAAGATGGCGAGCTCACAGCGAAGTGGGGTGCCTCACGCGCGCGGCATCAACGCCCTTCGTGCGAGAGGACCTTCGCGAGGGCAGCGCCGTTCCGCGCGCTGCTGCAATGCTTGATGCTACGCGCAGCGCCGCGGTCGCGTAGCGGGCGGCGCAGTTCGCTGAGGGCCCCTCGTGGGGGGGGGCCGTCGACGCGCGCCATGGAGGGCACTCATGCAGCACCGTACTTCGTCTCGGACTACCATGGTTCACTGCGTGAGCTCGCTCGCCCGAGGCGCGTGGCTCGCCGCGGCGGTCCTCGGCGGCCGGCACAGGATCGCCGACTGCGGCTCCGGACGGCGGAACCCCGCGAACCAACGCGCGACCCTCGGCGATCGACCACACCCCGCGCGCGGGCGAATTGCAGTGCCGTCGCGCCTGTCGCATGCTGCGCGCTCGTGACGACGCGTGCAACGCTGCGGCGAGTGTGGAGGGCTCTGGGGCTCGCGGTCGCGCTCTGCCTCGTGCCCGCTCGCGAGGCAGGCGCGCATGGACGGCTGCCAAGCACGACTGGCCTCCTCCTCGATCCGACCGAGCCCGCGCACCTCGTGCTGCGCGCGACCTTCGGCTTGCTCGAGTCTCGCGACCACGGCGCGACCTTCGGCTGGGTGTGCCCGAGCGCTCTCGGCTACGACGGGGACAAAGAAGATCCGGCGCTGGCGTTCACGAGCCAGGGCGCGCTCGCCGTCGGCGTCTTCGATGGCCTCACGGTGGCGCCCGACGGGGCGTGCGGCTTCGCGTTCGCGGAGGGCGAGCTCGCGGGCCGCTATTTCATCGATTTTGCGTCGTCGGGCGCGGATGTCGTGGCGTTGAGCTCGAACGGCGTCGCGGCCGACACCTTCGACGTGAGGCTCTGGCGCGCGGGCGCGGACGGCGCGACCTTCGAGGCCTTCGGTGCTCCGCTGCCGTCCGACTTCCTCGCGCTCTCGGTCGAGCTCGGCCCGCCGAAGAGCCGCCGAATTTTGCTGAGCGGGCGCGACGGCACCTCCTCGGGCGCGATGGGCACCCCGAGCTACGCGGGCGTCCTCTTTCGCTCCGACGACGACGGGGCCACGTGGCAGCGCCTCGCGCTCGCGGGCATCGACGGCGTCGACGAGGCGGCGCTCCTCGGCGCGATTTCGCCGGCCGATCCGGAGCGCGTCTACCTGCGCACGCAGAAGAAGACCGACACCGAGCGTCGCGATCGCCTGCTCGTGAGCGACGACGGCGGCGCGACGTTCGCCGAGAGCTTCGCCCGCGATTTCGCGCTGTCCTCGTTCGCGCTGTCGCCGGACGGCGGCGCTGTGGCGATCGGCGGCGAAAAGGCGGGAATTTGGCTCGCCTCGGCCGCGGCGCTCGACTTCGCATTGGCAAGCTCACTCCACGTCGGCTGCCTCGCCTTCGGCCCCGCCGAGCTCTACGCGTGCACGCACGAGTACATCGACGGCCACGCGCTCGCCGTGAGCCGCGACCAAGGCGCGACGTTCGAGCCGCTCTTCTCGTTCGCGAGCCTCTGCAGCGCGGCCGAGTGCGCGAGCGACACCCGCGTCGGCGAAGTCTGCCCTTCGCTCTGGCCCGTCGAGGCCGGTGAGCTCTCCGTGAAGGCGACCTGTGCGCTCCCGCCCCCGCCCCCGCCGCCGCCGATCGAGAGCTGCGACTGCCACGGCGCGCGCGGCGTCGGCCGACCGCCCGCGGGCAGCGCGGGAAGCGGACCGCTCCTGGGCAGAGCGGGCAGCGCACCGATCCTCGCGCTGCTCGTGCTCGCCGGGGTCGCGCGGCGCCGCCGCGTAGCGTGATTCGAGGGCTCGCCGAGCCGCGGCGTGCGCGGGCGCTCGCTCCGCCCGCTGCGCGCGAACTTTTGGCGCGGATCCAGAACTCCTGACACTAGACTGCCGGCCGCCGTGTGGCTCCTCTTCGCCAGCTGCGTCGCGCTCCTCGTCGGGCCGGCGCTCGCGCACCTCTCGGGGGAGCGCAAGGGACCGCTCGCGATGCTCGACGGCTTCGTCGTCGTCGCGCTCGTCGGCCTCTTGGCGCTCGACGTCCTGCCCGATGCGCTCGTGCACGGTGGGCCGCCGGCGCTCGCTGCGGTCGCGGTGGGGGTCGCCTTACCGCGCATCCTCGAGGGGCGCTTGCACCTGCATGGCAAGGGCCTGCACGGCGCCATGATCTGGGGTGCCGTCCTCGGCTACGGCCTGCACGCCGTGTTCGATGGCGCGGCGCTCGTCGACGGGGCGCACCACGCGCACGACGCCCACGGCCACGACCACGGTGGCTCGCTCGGGCTCAGCGTGGTCTTGCACCGCGTGCCCGTCGGCGTGTCGCTCTATTGGCTCGTCAAGCCGAGCTACGGGCGTCGCGGCGGCGCGATCATGATCGCCCTCATCACGCTCGCGACGTCGCTCGGCTACTTCGGCGCGCGGCCGCTCGTGCCGCTCCTCCCGGTCGCGTACATCAGCGTGTTTCAGGCGCTGGTCGCCGGTACGCTCATGCACGTCGTGCTGCACTCGGGAGAGTCGCTCACGCCGGGCACGTCGCTGCCGCGGTGGTCGGCCGCCGGCGCGGGCGTCGCGGCCCTGCTCCTCGGCCTGCACGAGCCGCATCCCTTGATCTCGGGCGAGGGGCGCGCGTCCGGCGTCGTGCCGTTGTTCGCGTCGCTCGCGGTCACGCTCGCGCCGTTCGCCCTCGCGAGCCTCGTCGTCTCGTTTGTCGCTCTGCGTGTGGCCGGCGGCCTTACGGGTCGTGCGA
>SYFR01000296.1 GCA_005800325.1 Myxococcales bacterium
CAGTCCTCGGCGAGCGGCACCGAGTCACCGGGCGCGGACACGGGCCGCGGCAGGGGCTGGCCGTGATTCGGATCCGCGGCGGGGGGCCGCTGCGGGGCGGGCTGAGCCAGCGCGCGCGGTGCGACGAGGGCGAGGCCCACGAGCGCCGCGGCCGCGGTGAGGAGCGGGGCGTGGTTGCGTTGTCGTTTCATGGCGCGACGACGATGGGGACGGACGAGCACGAGGGCGTCGAGTAGAGCGAGGGCGAGATCGAGAGCGTCGCCTCGCCCTCGGCGGCGGCGAGCACGAACACCGACAGCGGCAGGTCGCCCTCGTCCTTGCCGGGGAGCTTCACGGTGGCGTCGACGACCGAGAGGATCTCGGGCTCGGAGCTCGCGACGTCGACCTTGAGGGCGAGCTGATTGAGGTCGGAGTCGTAGGCGGCGACCTCGAGGACCTTCGCCGGTTGGAAGGGATTGACGAAGATCGTCGCGTCCGTGGTCACGACCCGCAAGAGGCGCGGCTCCGGATCGACGGAGAGCGCCACCGCATCCCCCTTGGTGTCGCCCGAGGCGAAGGCGAAGGGGACGCTGCCGCCGAGGTCGCTGAAACAGAAGTAAAATGGCGGCGACTCGCCCGAGGCGTCGAGCTGCACGCGCAGGCGGCTCGCGTGCGCGCCGCTGCAGCTCGCATCGAGCGACACGAACGCCTCGGTGTGCAGCGACTCGACGACGACGGGCGCATGCTGGAGCGAGGCGGGGCTCACGGTCGGCGGGGTGGCGCGCACCCGCGCCTCGCGCACGCGGATGACGCCCTCGGGCCACTTGTCGAACGTGCCGTCGGGCACGGGCGCGAGCGTGCACTCGAGCCGGTTGTAGCGCGCGGGGACGCGGTTGCCCTCGACGCCCTCGACCAGCAGCGAGAAGTCGCTCGACCCCTCGGGGAGCCCGGCGGGGCGGATCGTGATGGGCTGCTCTTCGTTGCGGCCGACGACCCGCACGACGGCATTGCCCGACGCGTCCGAGTCGCTTTGCACGACGAAGCTCGCGAAGCCGTCGGCGCCTGCGGTGCAGCGAAACGCGCCGGCCAGCGCCTCGCAGGTGGCATCTTCGGTGGGTGCGAGCACGAGCGCGTTCGGCGGATCGACGTTGAGATCGACGAACGCGCCGCGATCGGGCGCGGCCCCGACGGTGAGGTAGAGCTGCACGCGCTTCTCGAACGGCGCCTGCCGCGGGAGCACCGGCGCGCCGGTCGGATCGAGCACGTCGGCGGCGAAGATCGGTGCGTCGTCGGCGAGAAAATCGAGCCCGCCGTCCGTGGCGAGCGGGTGGCTCTCCGTGACGCAGCCCGAGGGCCCGACGAAGGCCGCGAGCGCCACCGCGACGCCAGCCATGGCCGCGGCGCGCGCGAAGGGACGGGGGGCGCGAAGTTGTGACGAAGGGCGGCGGGCCTGCACTAGCGCCCCTCGAACGGCTCGGCGTACTCGGTGCCGAAGGGGTGCCGGTGCCAGGCCTGCAACCGCTGCGGAAATCCAGACTCGTCGACGTATTCGCATTCTCCGAACTCCCAGTCCGTGTGCCAGCTGCTCGTGCCGGTCGAAGGGTCGATGCCGAGCGAGTGCGCGACGACGTCGAGCGCTTCGGCGCGGAGGCCCTCGGGCGCGGCTGTCATCGCCGCGTCGGGTGCGGCCGCCGCCGGGGCGGGCGGCGCTGCGTGCACGCTGCGGGCGTCGAGGCGCGCGTAGGACTCGAGCACCGTGAGCGGCACCTCGGCGACGCGGCCGCCCGGCAGCGGGACGAGAAATCGTGGGGACTCCGGTTCGTCGTGCATTTCACCTCGCTCGGTGCGGTGGGCGGCGAGCATAGCCCGACGCGCTCCGTTTGAAACGCCGGCCGAACCTCACGGGCAGGGCGCGCGCCCCGGCGATGCACACCCGCGGGCGCGTGCCTCGACTGCTCAGAATCGCGACCGAAGAGCAGTGGGTAAGCCGAGTCGAGGCCAGGAGAGGTACGACGCGCGGGCCGTCACCGATGTTCCACGTCGGCCTTGTCGGGAAGCTGCTCCCGGTCATCGCCAGTGCATCGAGTCCATCGAGGCGACGGGTATTCCGCCGCCCCCGATGTGGCGAGGGCATCGAAGACCCCTCCAGGTTCGACGATCTTGACTCTTCGAAGCGGATGGCTTGGTCCTCGATTCTAATGAAGCGAGGACCAGGGGCATTGTCGGCCGCGCGCGCTTGGCGCAACATCGCCCTGACGTGGTGGACGAAGCGACGAGCGCGGCCGAGGCCAAAGAGAACGGGGACGCGCGGCTCGGTACCGTCGTCGCCGGTAAATATCGCATCGACGCGACGCTCGGGGCGGGCGTCATGGGACAGGTCTACCGCGGCGAGCACGCCGAGCTCGGCAAGGCCGTTGCGCTGAAATTCCTGCACGTGAACGAGCAGGCGGACGACGCCTTGATTCAGCGTTTTCTGCGCGAGGCGCGGGCGATCAGCGCGGTGAAGAGCGAGCACATCGTCGAGGTCTTCGACTGGGGGCGCGACGAGCTCGGCCACCCGTTCCTCGTGATGGAGCTGCTCGAGGGGCGCGAGCTGCGCGAGCGGATGGAGCAGCGCGGCAAGCTCGCTGTGCACGAGGCCGTGCGCTTCGCGGTCGAGGCGCTGCGCGGTCTCAAGCGGGTCCACGCCGCGGGGATCGTCCACCGGGATCTCAAGCCGGAGAACCTGTACCTCATCACGGGCGACGACGAGGAGACGCACCTCAAGATCCTCGACTTCGGGCTCAGCAAGCTGGTCGACGCGGACGGCGCCGTGCTCGCGCGCTCGCCGCGGCTGACGCAGCAGGGCGCGGCCGTGGGGACGCCGCTCTACATGGCGCCCGAGCAGGTGGAGGCCGACGACACGATCGATCACCGCGCCGATCTCTGGGCCATGGGCGTCATCCTCTACGAGATGCTCTGCGGCGCGCCGCCCTTCGTCGAGCGCTCGTATGCGCGCCTCGTGATGGCGATCTGCCAGCTCGATGCCGCCCCGGCGTCGCGGCTGAACGGGAGCATTCCCGCCGCTGTCGACGCGGTGCTGGCGCGGGCGCTGCGGCGCGAGCGGGAAGCGCGATTCCAGTCCGCCGACGAGTTCATCGCGGCGCTCAAGGATTTCGACGGGGAGCCGTCGCGACGCGCGTCGACGCTGCGCTCGTTCGCCGCCGTGCCGGTGAGTCCAGCCGTCGATGCCGGCTCGCCGTCGAGCGCCCTCGCGCCACCGCCGACGCCGAGCTCCCCGGCGGTTTTCGCGCTCGGCGACGGCGGGCCGATCGGGCCGCTCGACGCGACGATCGCCTCGCTGACGCGCGGAGGCGCCACGGTCTGGCTCACGGACGCGCCGCTCTTCTCGCTGTGGCGCGGCGAGATCGCGTCGCCCGATCGGCTGCGCGTCGAGGCGCGTGACGGCGCGGTGCGCGATCTGCGGCTCGAGCCCGTGGGGCAGCTCTTGCTCGGCCGCGTGAAGGAGGTCAACGACGAGGTGAACGATCTCGTCTACCCCGAGGTCGCCTCGAGGCTCGCCGCGCGCCTCACGCACGACGGCGCGCGCTGGTGGATCGAGCGTCGCGAGGAGTGCAGCGTCCCGGTGCAAGTCGGTGCGCGGAGCCTCGCGCGGGGCGAGCGTGCGCCGCTCGTTCACGGCACGTTCGTCAACGTGGGCGCGATGCGGTCGACCTTCGTCGACCGGCGCTACGTGTCGAGGACGGTGCCGGCGGGTGCGGTCGACGGCGCGACGGGGTTGCTCGCGCGCCCGGGCCTCGAGCAAGAGGTGGCGACAGCGCTTCAAAAGCGCGACGGCGCGGGGCTCGTGCTGCTGTGGCTGGCTCCCGGCGATGGCACCATGCCCGCGTCGGCGCGCGCGGCCGTGGCGCTGCATCGCCGCTGGCCCAGCGAGGTCGTGGCGCGCTGCGAGGACGCTGCGTGCCTCATCGCGCGGGGCGACTTTGCCGTGCTCGCGGGGCAAGCGCGCGAGGCGTGCGAGGCGGCGAAGTCAGCGGGGACGCGCGTCCTGGCCGCTGGGGTCTGGGCCCTCGAGGGCGAGGCACGCGACGCCGGCTCGGAGCTCGAGCTCTGCCTGGATGCGCTCGATGGCGCGGCCGGTCCGGGGGCGCGCGGGGCCGAGGAGATCGTGGATCTCCGCCAGCTCCGACGAAAGACGGCAGCGACCGCGCCCGCCGAGCTCTACGCGAAGGCGGCGAGCAAGAAGTGCCAGCTCGTGCTCTTCGGGATCGAGGAGCAGGCGGCGCTCGCGCAGGTGGGGCCGCTGGTCGTGCCGGCGCTCGAGCAGGAGCTCGCGGCGATGATTGCTACGCTGGCGGGTCCAGGCGCCGTCGTCGCGCGCCTCGCCGCGGGCGTCGTCGGCGTGTGCATCGCGCGGAAGGTCGAGCTCGAGCCGCTCGCGACCCAGGTGCAGTGCGAGTGGCACGCCCGCGCGCCCATCACCGACGGCAAGCTCGAGCTGCCGCGCACCGTGTCGTGGGAGGACGTCGCCGCCGAGCGCGCCCCGGCGCGAGCTGCCGAGCTGTCGGGCGAGTGCGCCGACGCGCATGGGGTCTTGAGCGCGCTCGCGGGGGGCTTGCCGTATCCGATCGCGGGGCGTGTGCACGCTGCGATCGCCGCGTCGAGCGCGATCGAGCGCGTGAAGATGCTGTTCGACGTGCTCGAGGGAGCGTGGCGCTTCATCGCGATCGTGCTGCTCTCGGCGTATTTTGCGAAAGGCGGCGGCGACGAGCACGGCGCGATGGCGGCCCTCTTCGAGAAGCACCGCACGCGCACCGGCTTGCCGCTCGGGGCGTGGCGCGAGCTCGCGCGGGTCGCGATGAAGGCGTTCGACGGAAAGGACGATCCGATCGGGACGCTCGCGCGGCAGCTCCTCGAGGTGAACGTCGGTGAGAACCAGACGTTCGACACCTTGAGCAACCTCATGCACGCGGAGCGCAACGCCTTCGCGCACGGCCACTATGGAGAGGCGCGCGCCGCCCACGACGTGCGCGAGTTCGAGCAAATGACGCGCTCGTTCTTGCGTGCGCTGCGGCCGCTCTGCGCGTGGACGCTCGTGACCGTGCAGCGGACCGAGCCCGACTTGTTCGGCGAGTCGCAGACCGTCGAGTTCGTCGACCACACCGGGCCGCATGCGGCGGGCGCGCGGCGGCGCTTTGGTTTCGCGAGCACGCTGCGCCTCGCCAACGTCGTCTACCTCGCGCGCTGGCGCGACGGGCTCGTTCTGCCGCTCGAGCCGTTCCTGCGCCGTGTCACGAGCGACGGTCGCTTCGACCTCGCGTGGCTCGAGCACCTGCCGCGCGCCGGGCAGCTCACGATGAGCGCCACGGTCAGCGGCAGCGTCGTGCCGACGACCGTCGAGCTTCGCCGCTTGCCGCCGCTCTTGCGCGAGCTCGCGGCGGAGAAGGGAAGGTGAGCGAGGTGGTGACGCCCGAGTGGCTCGGCGCCGGGCTCGCGTTTCGCTGCACCGGCTGCGGCGATTGCTGCACCGGCGCGCCGGGCTTCGTATGGGTGAACGCCGAGGAGATCGCCGCGCTCGCCGCCGCGCTCGGGCTCTCCCCCGAAGACACGGAGCGGCAGTTCGTGCGGCGCGTCGGGGTGAGGCGCTCGCTCTTCGATTTGCACAACGGCGACTGCGTCTTCTTCGATGCCGAGCGGCGCAACTGCCGCGTCTACGACGCGCGACCCGCGCAGTGCCGAACCTACCCGTTCTGGCAGGCTCACACCGAGTCGCGCGAGGCGTGGGACGCCGTGCGCCGCGAGTGCGAAGGCGCGAGGGAGTCCTCGCCGCTCATCGGCGTCGAAGAGATCCGCGCCCGCGTGCGTGAGAATGCGCGCGCGAGAGAGCGGCTCTAGGATAGCGTCCGAGGCTCGCATGGCAGGGGAGCCTTTCCACCCGGGCGACGTGCTCGGCGAGCGCTACCGGCTCGTGCTGCTGCGCGGACGCGGAGGCTTCGGCGAGGTGTGGGAGGCCGAGGAGCTGCTCCCCGATGGCCGGCCGCTGCGCCTCGTGGCGCTGAAGCTCCTGCGCGCCGAGCTGGCCGCGGGCGACTGGGCGGAAGAGGCCCGACTCATCGCCTCGCTGCGCGACGGAGCGCTCGTGACGATCTTCGCGGCGGGGATCCTCGAGCCGGGTCCTGGCAGACGGCCGCGCCCGTACCTCGCGATGGAGCTGCTCGTGGGCGAGGATCTCGCCAGCGTCGCGGAGGTCCACCAACGCACTCCGTGGCGACGGGTGCTCTCGTGGGCGCGCTCGGCGGCGGCAGCGCTCGACGTGAGCCACCGCGCCGGCGTCGTGCATCTCGACCTGAAGCCGGCGAATCTTTTTCTCACCCTCGACGGCGCTCTCAAGGTCCTCGATTTCGGCATCGCGCGTCGCGGGCTTGCACGTCTGTCGGACCTCGAGCTCGCAAGCGATGGGGCCGGAGAGCTCTCCACCGCCGCCTTTCTCGCGGCGCGCAGCGAGTCCGAGGCGCGAGGCGCGTCGAGCGAATCGGCCCCGACCTCGAGCGCGGCGCTCGTGCTCGGTACGCCCGGGTTCATGGCGCCGGAGGTGCTCGAGGGGCTCGAGGCGACGCCGGCGGCGGACGCTTACGCGCTCGCGGCGTGCATCGTCACGCTCGTCACCGGCGCGCTGCCGCAGGACGTTCGCGAGCGACCCGCCCGAGTCGCGCGGTCGGCTGTGTCGCCTGGCGATCGCCACGCGGCGAGCAGCATGGGGGAGTGGATCGTCGAGGTCTCCGACGCGACGATGCGCGGGAGGCTCCGGTGCGCGTCGTCGTGGCACATGCCCGCTGGCCTGCGCGCGCTCGCGGAGCGTTGGCTGCGGATCGATCCGGCGGCGCGCGGCGTGACGGCAGGCGCGCTCGCCGCTGAGCTCGACGGCGTCTGGGAGCGGCCGTACGGCGCGAGTTTGGCGCCTTTCGCGGGGCTCGAGCCGCTCGGCGCCGAGGCCGAGGGCAACCTCTACGGGCGCGGTGAGCTCGGGTTACGCCTCGCGCGCGAGCTCGCCCGAGAGCCCTACCTGCTCCTCGAGGCGGCGCCGAAGAGCGGCCTCGCGTCGCTGGTCGCGGCGTCGATCGTGCCCGAGCTTGGCAAGGCGTTCGCCGACGGGCGCGACGAGTGGCTCTGCCTCCCGCTTGGCGCGACGAGCAAGGACGGCGTGTACGATCGAGGGGCACTCGTCGCCGCGCTCGCGACCTCGGAGGCTGGTCGTGCACTCGCTGCCCCGCGACGGAGCGACGCGATTCCGCCGTCGCCGCGCGCCGCCGACGCATGCGACCGCGGGCGCCTAACCGAGCTTGGGCCGCTCTCCGATGCGCTCGCGGAGGCTCGCCTCGGCGCGGTGCTCCTCTGCGACGAGGCGTTCGGGGCGGCGCACCTCGCGCTCGTGCGCGCGCTCGTCGCGGAGCTTGCGGGCGGCGCTCCTGGCCTCCGCTTGGTCGTGATGCTCGACACCGAGGGGCGGGGGGCGTGGATGCCGAGCGACCTCGGCGAGCAGCTTCGCCCATGGCTGCGCTTCGTGCCGCAGGTTTCGCCGAGCGCAGCGAGCGACCTCGTGCGTGGGCCCGCGCTCGCGGCCGGCGTCACCATCGACGGCGCCGAGGGCGTCGTCGCCGACGTCGAGCGTGCACTCGCGGAGGACGCAGGGCTCAGCGCTACGTCGCTCGCGCTCGCGAAATGGTGGCGCGGGTTGTGCAGCGCTGCTCGTCCCGAGCTCGGTCCTGGTCGCGACGGCGGGCGGCTGACCCTCGCGACGTGGCGAGAACAACGCGGCGTCGTGGGACCGTTCGCGGAGCACGCGGAGGACGTCCTTCGCGGCATGGAGGCCATGCGCGGCGAGGCGGCAGAGCTGCTCCTCTCACGTCTCGTACGCGCCGACGGTGCGCCCATCGATGCCCCCGAGGAGATCCTCTTCGCAGGGGTGGAAGACGTGGCCGAGGCGCGCGCGGTGCTCGCGCTCCTCGAGCGCGCCCAGCTCGTCGGCAAGCGGCGCGGGAACTTCCGGCTGAGCTTCCCGGCGCTCGCCGAGAAGTGGAAGCGGCTGCACGAGCGGCTCCTCCGCGACCTCGACTGGCGCATGTTCGCCGAAGAGCTCGAGGGCGCGGCCGAGCGCTGGCGGGCGGGCGGTCGCAGCGCGACCGAGCTGTGGTCGAGCGCGCGGCTCGCCGACGTGGACCGCCGACACGCGCGTATCGACGCCGAGCTCGGTGCGGGCGCTCGCGAGTTCTTGGCTGCGTCGCGTCGGTCGCGCCGCCGCCGGCGCATGCTGCAGCTGGCCGCGGGGGTCGTCGTTGCGCTCGGCTGCGCGCTGCTCTTGCTCGTCGACAAGGCGCAGCGGGCGCACGATCGGGAGCAACGCGCGGCGCTCTTCGCTGTGCAGCGAGCGGCGGCCGCGGGCGCCATGGTCACGCGCTCGCGCCGTACCTTCGATCCCTACGTTCGCGTCGCGTTCCTCGCGGGCGCCCTCGAGGCCGGGTCGAGCGATCCGCTCGTGTCGCTCGAGCTCTTGGCGGCCGCGCGCGGGCTCCCTGCTGCGCGCTTCTTGACCCTCGAGCCGCCCGCGTCGGCGGAGTTCCCTTGGGGTCCGCGCTATCTCCTCGGCGCGTCGCGTTCCCACGCGATGCTCGTCGATTTTCTCCCCGATGAAGGCGCAGCGTGGGCACCGACCCCGCAGCGCTTTCGACCGCACTCCGAGGGCCTCTACGATCTCGTGCCCGTGCCGTTCGACGAGGCCTTCGTCACGCGCGGCATCGACGGTCGGTTGAAGGTGTGGCGGCTGCGGGAAAATCGCCAGCTGGCGCTCGCCGCCGTGTCGCCCATGACCTGCCTCCTCGGCCTGAGCCGCGTGCTCGTGGCGTCGGCCGCGCCCGTCGTCGCGTGCTCGACCGTGGAGGGGCTCGCGCGCTGGGATTTGCGCCACGCGGCGCGCTTCGACTCGGCCTCGTGGCAGGGCCGGGCGCTCGATCTCTCCCCCGACGGCGAGTGGGTCGCGGCGGCGCGCCAGAAGCAACTCTACCTGTGGCGTCCGACCACGGGCCATCGCGGCGAGCTCGCGCTGCCGGAGCCCCCGCTCGCGGCGCGCTTCTCCCCGCGCGATCCGCTCCTCGCGATCGCCGACGCGTCGAGCATCGCGCTGGTCTCCCTCGCGGGGCTTGCTCCGGCGCTCTTGCCGGCGCGCGAGGGCGACGACACTGGGATGCGATTTTCTCACCTCGTCCGCGAGCCGCAGGAGCTGCGCTTCTCGGAGTCCGGCCTCGAGCTCGCCGTGTGCGACGCCGAAGGCCGCGGCGAGCGGCATGACCTGCGCCGCGGCCGGCACATGACAGACGAGCGCGAGCGTCCCGAGGAGGCGTGGCCGTGTCGCGCGACCACTGGCGCGTGGCCTCGGCGGCTCGATGGACCGCTCGACGGCGCCGCAGCCGCAGCGAAACGCGCTCGCGGCGCTCGCGGTGCGCCCGCGAAAAACCTCGGCCCGCGCGCCTTCGCCGGAGGCTGGCGGCTCGAAGACGAGCGCGCGATAACCCGCGATCTCGTGCTGTTCGATCCCAAGGACAGCCGCCTCGAGGATCTGCTCATGGTCCACGACGGGGAGGGCGCCGTCGCCGACGCGGGTGCGTCGGTCGCGCTCGTCGAGCGAGGCGGGGACGTGCTCGCGCTCGAGGTCGGCGGCAACGTCGTCGCGCTCGATGCCCTGACGATGAAGCGCCTCGCAGTGCGACCGGGGCATTTCCTCGCCAGCTGTCCGGACGGGCGGCTGCTGGCGTGGCGCGTCGCGAGCGAGGGCGAGTGGCAGCTCTTCGGAGCGCGTCACGACGTCTCGTACGCGCGGGTGGCTCGCGAGCCGGGGGTCGTCGTCGGCGCGGATCCCGAGTGCCGCCATGTCTTTTTCCAGCGCCTCGACGGGACTCTCGCCGCCGTGGCGCTCGAGGAGGGGCGTCGCGACGAGCTGCGCGAGCCGGTGCCGATCGCGCCGGCGGGCGGGGCCTTCGTGCTCGACGGCTACGTCTTCGATGTGCGCGCGAGCCAGGGCGGTAGCATTGGCGATGTCGCGGTCGAGCCGGGGTTGTGGCTCGCCTTCGGCTCCGGAGCCATGGTGCGCGCCGATGGCAAGCTCGGTGGCCTCTTGCCGTACGGGCACGCGATGCCGCGGGCGACGGCGATGGCGGACGGTCCGCGTCCCGGCGAGCTCTTGTTCGCGGACGAGACCGGCGTCGTGCTGCGTTGTCAGGGCGGCCCCGACCGGCGGCTCCTCGGCGCGTACGCCGATCGCGAGTGGAGCGACATCGCGGTGTTCCCGGGCGGGCGTCACATCGCGCTCGCGTGGGCGGACGGAGTCGCGGTGCTCGACTCCGAGCGGAGCGAGATCGTGGGCGAGCTCGAGCTCCCGGGCCGCGGACGCTTCGCGCGCTGGGACCAAGAGGGCTCGCTGCTCACGTGGTCGCGCGCGTTTCGCGGTGAGCTCGCCGGCGAGGTCATTCCCATCGCGCCGAGCCTGGCGCGCAAGGTCGGACTGACGGCCTCGAACCTTCGCGCGGTGCTCGACGTGACTGGGCGCCCCGTCGTGCGCATGGATTAGTGCCGGACTCGGAGCGCCGCGGTCGCGCTTGCGTGGGGGCTCGACTTCGCGCTCAGTCGAGGTAGGCAGCGCGTACGAGATCGCGCCAAGTCAGGATGCCGTCGGGATGGGTCGGGTGCCCGACGAGCACGGATGAGATCCCAGCGTCGAGCATGCGCTCCGCGGCTTGCCGCAAGGTCGCTTTCCCCTCCACGGTCACGAGGCGACGCGATATGAGCTGGTGCACGGGTCGCGCGAGCGTCGCGGCGTCGCGAGACTGCTCGCCGAGCCCGCCGACGAACGGGCTCCTCGCACGCAGCAGATCGCGATCGGAGAGGATCCCGACGACGTGGCCTCCGTCGTGCACGAGCAGGTGGTGGATCCCGTGCCGCGCGAGCAGCTCCTGGGCCTCGAGCACGGTGGCGTCCGCCGTCGTCCGCACGAGCGTGCGGCTCATCACCTCGCTCACGCGCCGATCGGCAGCGGGCGGCCGCGGGGAACGGGGCGACGCCGGGCACATCGCTTAGAGCATACCCGCTCGGTGCGCTACGGTGGTCACACTACGGCGGCGCGCGCCCCGCGAGCTTGGCGCAGATCGCTGCCGCGGCCGCGACGCGCGAGTCGTCGGGTTCGCGCGCCCGAGCCTCGGCGATGAGTCGCTCGGCCCCGGTATTTTCGCCCGCGTCCGCGAGCGCCACGGCCGCGAGCACGAGCACCTGCGTGTCGCGCCATCCGCGATCGAGCAGCTTCGCGAGCCCGCCGGCGGCGAGCGCCGCGCGGCCCACGAACGACGCGCGATCGGGATCCACGCCCGGGAGCTCGTTGGCGCGGGCGTGCGCTGCGTTCGCGCCTCCATTCTTGACGAAGAGCTCCCCATAGTCACCGAAGCCGACGAGGGCCCAGCTCGGATGGCCTACGAGCGCCTGGCGCAAATTCGGCGCACCACGCTGGCGCTGTGCCTCGCCGGCCGACGTGTATTTCAGCAGCACGAGCTCCACGCCGTAGCGCTCGAGCGCGGCGTCCCAGCCGGGCTCCGCGTAACGAATCGCCCGGTAGGTCTGCTCCACGAACTCGCGGGAGTAGGCCTCGAACCTCGGATCGAAGAACGCGCGCTCCGACGGGAAGAACTCCGCGAGGAACGGGCCCGCCCAGCCGTCGGACACGAACGCCGGCCCGACGAGGCCCTCGCGTCGCACGTGCGCGAACAGATCCGTGGGCCACACGCGGCGGTTGATGCCGGGGCCGCGCGGAAATCGCTGCCATTGCACAGCGGGACCGCCGACGACGCCGACGGCGAGGGCGACGAGCGCGAGCGCCCGCATCGAGAAGCGCAGCGTCGCCGGGCGAGCGGCCGCTTGTCCGCGCCGTGCGAGCCCAGCGAAGACGCGCGACAACCCGAGCGCGACGACCGGGGCGAGGGCCACCGCGGCGGAGTCGACCACGCGCGCATACCGCAGCGAAAGCCCGAGCCAGAGCAGCGCGGCCGTGAACATCCCGGGGGCAAGCGACCTCCGCGCGAGCGCGAGGCCCGGCACCGCGAACGCGGCGAGCAGCCAGAAGGGCCACGTCTGTTCGAACGGCAAGGTGTGCGGCGGGCGGTACTCGACGACGTGGCTCGCGAGCTCGGGATCGGTGCCGAGGTCGAACGGCACGAGGAGCGGTGCGGCGCCGTGCGGGTGGTAGGCGAGGAGCGCGGCTGCCCCGAGCGCGACACCAATGGCGGCACATCCGAGGAGCGGCGCTGCGGCGTGCGCGGCGGCGGTGAGGCGTGCTCGCGTGCGGGATCGCTCGCCTGCTGTCTCGCGCGAAGGTCTGGCGAACGTCGCGGCGAGCCCTTCGCCTCCGGCCATCGCGACGAACGTGAGGAGCGCGTTGACGGCGCCGCCGTGCAGCTGGAGGCCGACGGCGAGCGCGAGTCCCACCGCGAGCACGCGGATCCGGGATGTGGCCGCGGACGTGGGCGTTGGGGTGGCCGCGGGCGTGGCCGCGGAGGTGGAGCTGGACACGAGCGTGGACGGGGTGCGCGGCGGTACCAAAAGCGGGATCGCGGCGAGCAACGACGCGGCGAGCAGCAAGTTCGAGTAGAGCTGCGGCCGCTCCGTGAAGCGCGCGGCGCTCGCCCACGCCGCGAGCAGCGTCGCAGCAGCAGAGCCCATCTTCGAAGCGCCGAGGCGGCGGCAGATCGCGAGGACGCACCCGAAGGTCGCGACGAGCACGAGCTCCTTCAGGCACAAGAGGCCGGTCGGCCCACCGAGGCGCCACGCGAGCTCGAACGTCGTCGCCGAGAGCCACTCGTGCAGGATCCACGCGTGCCGAGGCTCGGTGAAAGAGAGCGCATTTTCCGCGGGGATCGCGCGCGTCTCGAGCACGAGCCGCCCGGTCGCGAGGTGAAAGCCGGTGTCCGCGCTCGAGATCTCGATGAACCCGAGTGCCGCGACGCTCGCGAGCACGACGGCGGCGAGCGCCAAGCTCCCGAGCCTTACGGCGCAAGCTCGCACGACCCCGCGCCAAGCCGCCGCGGCCGACTCGCGCACGCCTTCACGCATCGGGCTCAGTCCACCGAAGGCCACGCGAGCGACACGTCGACGCTCGTGCCCCGCCCGGCGGCCGGGCCGACGAAGCCCGACGCGCTGAAGGTGCGCTCGACGCAGCGAGCGACGCTCTCGAGCTCGTGGCTCGCGGCGACCGCGCGCACGCTCGCGGCCGAGACGCTCCCGTCGGGGCGCAACGTGAACGACAGCGTGACGGCGCGCGCCGGCGGCACCTCGCCAGAAGCGGTCTTGCACTTCTGCTGGAGTCGCCAGTAAATCTGCTCGCGCGCGGCGCGCTCTAGCGACAGTCCGCTCAGCTCGCGCGCACCTCCGCTGCCTGAAGTCGTGCGCGGTCCGGCACCCGTCGGCGCTCCGGCATCGGCGTCCGGCGTCGCGATGGATGACCCGGGTGAGGCCGAGGTCGCCGGCGCCGCCGACGCGTCCGCACGCGCGGAGCCCTCCGTGCCGACGAGCGTCGTCCCGTCCGGGCCGGTGGTCCCGGGGCTCGCGGTCGGCACCTTCGCGACTAGCTCGCCGAGCGCCGCGCCGACCGGGTGCTCCTGGACCTCGTCGTCGGCGGGCGCACCTAGCGCCGGCGCCGTCGTCACCTCCGCGGTGCTCGCGGCAGGCGAAGGCTCCTCGCGCTTGGCGCACCCGCCGCCGAGCGCGATCCCCAGCAAGATCGCCGGCTCGTAGGCACGCAGCGAGGCCACGATCGGCATGCGCGTCGGATACCATGGCGTGACCCACGGCGCTTGACGTCTGCGTGGAGCGTTCTGCGTGCGCGAACGTTCCGCGCTCGAAGCGAGCGACTCGAGGCACGCTGACAAGTTCGCTCGCCCCCGAATCGGGCGAGGGCGAACGAGCTCGTCGCCTCGCGCCTCACCTTGACCGTCTCGACGCTGTGTGGATTCGGTGGCGGATCTCGGATTCGCCGCACTAACCTCGGAGCGCCATGCGACGGCTCCTCCTCATCATGAGGCACGCGCGCCCCGCATTTCGCGGGTCGCTCGCCGCGCGCTTCGCCTTCGCGATCGGCGCGTCGGTCGCGGCAGGCGCGGCATCGGCGACGCTCCCGGCGCTCCTCGGTCAAGCGGTCGCTGCGGTCGCGGGCGGCGCTCGCACGGCACCCGGCGGAGAGCTCGCTCGGCTCGTCGCGCCCCACCTCGCGTCGAGCTCGCCGCTCGCCGTCATCGCGACCGCGC
>SYFR01000297.1 GCA_005800325.1 Myxococcales bacterium
CAGAGCGGGCCGCCCTTGGTCTGCACGCAGACTTCGCCCACTTTGCACTCGTCCCCGTTCGGGCATGCGGTCGCGCCGAAGCAATAGCCCTTGCCGATGGCGCTGAGCAGTCCGATGTCGAAGCACGCCATCCCGCCCAGGTAGTTGCAGCCGCCGTGGCTGTCGCAGGCGCCCGTGCAGAACGCGAGATCGCCGACGCCCGACGGGACGTCGTTGACGGCTGGCGCGAAGACACACAGGCCAGCCTCGGGGCCGCCACAGTTCTGCGTCGTCGAGAGATCGCCGCCGAGCGAGCACCAGCCGGTGCACATGTGGTTGGTGGGATCGCCATTCTCGTCGACGAAGGTGAGGCAGAAGCCCGCGCACTCGTCCTCGTTTTGCATCGTCATGTCGTCGTCGGGCACGCACGGGGAGCCGAGCGGCAGCCCCGCGGGCGCATCCGCGACGCACATGCCCGACGTGAGCGAGCAGTGTCGGCCGGCGCCGCACTCCGCGTCCGTGCCGCAGACCGGGAAGCAGCCGTTGTTGCCGCCGTTGAGCGGCACACACATGAGATCGTCGCGGCCGTTGCACTTCTCGGCCGGCGTCTGATCGTCGATGAACATGAGCTCGGGCAGGCCGTAGTCGCAGCTCTTGACGCACACTCCGCCGTTCTCGTTTCCAAGGCAGAACGCGTCCGACGGGCAGTCGGTGTGGGCGAGGCAGTCCTTGGTGCAGTAGCCTCCGGCCGGGCCACCGACGGGCTCGTTCACGACCGACAAAAACGGCTCGTCGACGGCGGCGGTGATGCACCGCATGCCCATCTCGCCTCCGCAGTCGCTGTCTTCCGCGCAGCTCTTTCCGATCGCGGAGGTCTGCATCATGCCGGTGGTCGAGGACGTGACGGGACCCGCCGCCGTCACGGTCGCCGTGACCGTCGCCGAGCCGCCCGCGCCGCCAGCGCCGGGCGTCACCGTCTCCTCGGTGCGGGTGCTGCAGCCCACGAACCCTGCGACGAGCAGCGCGCTCGCCGAACCCAGCCAAGTCAACCGCCGAGAAAGCATGTCATCCTCCGGTGTGGTCCCGTTCGGACCGCAAGAAAGTCGCCGCGGCGCACGCTCCACGCGCGCGCAACTCCCGCTCACCCTATCGCAGCGCGCATGGCGTGGCCAGCCAATGATTTGCCACGCGAGGCCGGCTCAATCGGCCGCGACGTCCGCGGTCATCACGCCACCCGCGCGAGCCGGCGCGACCCTTCGGGACTGGGCCACAAAATGAAAACAGCGCCGCAACGGATCCGGGGGGGGTGGATCTGCGTTGCAGCGCCGCCAGCATGCTAGGCAATGACTGGGCCAAGCTTACAAATAGAAGAATCAGCAACTTAGGCGGTGCTAACGGGGGTGATTAGCCCAATAATGAAATCTGCGGCCGAGAAACAGTTCACGGCTGACATGTAGATAAGGCGAGCTCGGTCACAAGTCCTCGTCACGTGGTCGTCTGCGCAAGTTGGCTGCAACGGCGCCGCGCGCGCGCCACGGACAGCTTCCACAAGGCAGCGTTCGGGAGCCGCGGGAGCGGGCGCGCCCAACGCAGCCCTGTGGCCGCCACAACGGACTCGTCGCTCGCTCTCGGCGGCGGTGTGCTCAGGCCTGGCTGGCCGCGTGGACGGCCTCGACCACGGCCTGCACGGTCGCGACCGGCGTCTCCGGCACGATGCCATGACCGAGGTTGAAGATGTGCCCGGGCCGCCGTCCGGCGCGGGCTACGATCTCCTGCGCGCGCGCTACGGCGACCTCACGCGGAGCGAGCAGCAGGAGCGGATCCAGGTTGCCTTGGATCGCGCGGTCGTAGCCGATGCGCGCCCAGGCGTCGTCGAGCGGGAGCCGCCAATCGACGCCCAGCACCGTGCCGCCGGCCTCGCGCTGCGCTTCGAGCAACGTCGTCGTGTTCGTCCCGAAGTGAATCACGGGCACCCCGGTGGTCTCGACGTCGGCGAGGATGTGCCGCACGTGCGGCAGCACGTAACGCCGATAATCCTCGGGAGAGAGGGCGCCGACCCAGGAGTCGAAGAGCTGCACCGCCTGCGCGCCCGCCTCGATCTGCGCGCGAAGGTAGCGGCGCACGACCTCGCTGACCTTCTCCATCAGCGCCCGCCACGTGTCAGGCTCGCTCCACATGAGCTTCTTCGTCAGCTGGTAGTGCGACGATTTGCCGCCCTCGATGAGGTAGCTCGCGATCGTGAAGGGCGCGCCCGCGAACCCGATGAGCGGCGTCTTGCCGTCGAGCTCCCGGCGGATGAGCCGGATCGCATCGAGCACGTACCCGAGGCCCTCTTCTGGATCGCACACGCGCAGGCGCTCGACGTCGGCGGCGGTGCGCACGGGTTGATGCACGACGGGCCCCTCGCCGCGGGCGAACTCGAACGGCGCCCCCATCGGCTCGAGCGGCAGCAAAATGTCCGCGAACAAGATCGCCGCGTCGAAGCCGAGACGGAGCGGCTGCAGCGTGACCTCGAGCGCGAGCTCGGGCGTCTTGCAGATCTCGAGCAGCGTGTGTTTCTCGCGCAGCGCGCGGTACTCGGCCATGTACCGGCCCGCCTGCCGCATGAACCAAACGGGCGTCACGTCCGTCGCTTCGCGGCGACACGCCCGCAGGAACCGATCGTTCATGGCGGGCATTAAGGTGCAAGGACGGCGCCCGCGCAACCTCGGCGTGCGGCCCCTTCGCGAGGTGCACGACCCCCGCGCGCGTGCTCGCGTTGAATCACGCCGGCTGCCGTGGCTCATCGTTGGAACGACCCCCGCGCGCGCGCGCTCGCTGCGCTCGACCTTGCCGCACCGTCAGCGCCACGTTACCGCTCGTTGCATGATGCAGCCCGCACGTTGGTTCTTCCCCCGAATTGCCGCCGTCGCGCTCGCGGCGTGGTCGCTCGCCGCCTGCGCCCCGCACGTGCAGCAATCGAAGCCCGCGCTCGAAGAGATCGCCACCGGAGAGGGGGCGGACATGGTCAAGGAGCCCGAAAAGGGCCCGGAGCCCGTGATTCGCTCCGCCGAGCAGGAGCGGCACCAGTGCTGTCAGCAGTGCGCGGCGGCGGTCGCGAAGGACAAGTCCGGCGATGCGCCCGACAAGATCCCGTGCGTCGATTTCACGGCCGATCTGAAGGAAGAGTGCCTCGTGCACTTCCGCAAGAACGCGATGATGGCGTCGCAGGCGCAAGAGTGTGCCGCGCAGCCGGCGCCGGCCGCACCGGCGGCGGACTCCGAATCCGCGAGCGTGCCCTGAGCCTCGCGCTGGCTACTCGAGGCGGGCCGGGCGGAGTCGTGTCGCGACGCCTGCTCGTCGCCCTCCTGCCGGCGCTCGCACTCTTGCTCGGCGGTTGCCCGGAGGTCGCGCGCCCCGTGCTCAGCGTCGCGCACGAGCCGGCGCGCCCAAGTCGCCCCGCGGCACCTGTCGCCGAGGTCGCCACACGAGAGCCGACCGACGCGCAGCACGCGGCACCCGTCGCCGAGGTCGCGCCAATCGAGCCGCCCGACGCGCCGCCCACGGCGCCGGTCTTCGAGCGCGTCGAGCTCGAGGCGAGGGCCATGGGCACGCGGGTCGTGCTCGCGGCGTACCCGACCGAGACCCTCGACCGCGCCGCCGTCAAGCGCGCGCTCGACGATGCCCTCGCGGAGATCGAGCGGCTCGAGGCGCTCATGACTCCGTGGCGTACGGAGAGCGAGCTGAGTCGCATCAACGAGGCGGCGGGCAAGGCGGCCGTGCCTACGGGCGAGGACACGCTCGCCGTCATCGCGCGGAGCCTCGAGGTGGCCAAGGCGAGCGACGGCGTCTTCGACATCACCTTCGCGTCGATGGGCAAGCTGTGGCGCTTCGATCACGATCGCGTCGCCGAAATTCCCGACGCGCGCGCGCTCGCCAAGGCCAGGCGGAACATCGACTATCGCGGCGTCGTCGTCGATGCCGCGGCGCGCACCGTGAAGCTCGCCCGCAAGGAACAGCGCATCGATCTCGGCGGGATCGCCAAGGGCTACGCCGTCGACCGAGCCTCAGCGGTGTTGCGCGCCGCCGGGCTCTCGTCGTTCTACGTGCAGGCGGGCGGCGATCTCTACATCGCGGGCACGAAGCCCGACGGCGAGGCGTATAAGGTCGGCGTGCGCGATCCGCGCGGGCCCGACGGCAGCTTCTTCGCGCGGCTGCCCATCACCGATCGCGCCTTCTCGACCGCCGGCGACTACGAGCGTGCGTTCCTCAAGGACGGGCGGCGCTATCACCACATCATCGATCCGCGCACTGGCTACCCGGCGACCGCGAGCCGCAGCGTCACGGTCTGGGCGAAGGACGCGTTCACCGCCGACGCCATCGACGACGCGGTGTTCATCCTCGGGCCAGAGAAAGGCCTGCGCCTCGTCGAGTCGATCGCAGACTGCGGCGCCGTCATCGTCGGCGCGGACAACACCGTGTGGATCTCGTCGCGGCTGAAGCCCATCCTCGAGGTGCTGCACGCTCCGACCGACGGCACCTAGGATCTCGGCCCGAAAACGGCCCATCTGCGTCGTTGACTTCTCATGGTGGCGCCAACATGAGTTCCATCCGGCCCACGTCAAGATGTGCAGGATCGTGAGACAAACGTGCGCTCCGTTCCTCGCTCCTCGTCGCCTAGCACCTGGACCCTTTGGGGGCCGAGAACCGCGAGCTGGCTCGGGGTCGTTCGGGTTCGGTTCAGTCGCCGAGGTAGGTGTACGAGGCGAGGCCCTCGCGGTAGCGCTGCATGAGCTGACGCGACTCGTCGAGCGACATCTTGCCGCCGCGCACCGCGGTCTCGACGTTGCTGCGGACGCGGCGCACGAGCTCTTCGGGCGAGTAGTTCACGTAGCGCAGCACGTCGGTGACGGTGTCGCCGGAGACGACCTCATCGACCTCGTAGTGGCCCTGACCGGTGATGACGACGTGCACCATGTTC
>SYFR01000298.1 GCA_005800325.1 Myxococcales bacterium
GCACCGCGTCAGGCACCGAGCGCGTCAGGCACCGAGCGCGTCAGTCACCGAGCGCGTCAGGCACCGAGCGCGTCAGGCACCGAGCGCGTCAGGCACCGAGCGCGTCAGGCACCGAGCGGCTCAGGCACCGAGCGCGTCAGGCACCGAGCGCGTCAGGCACCGAGCGGCTCGACCCGCTCCCAGCTCTTCGACTCGATGAAGACGCGCACGAGCTCGCCGTCGATGTGGCCGGAAGCGACCTCATGCTCGAGGATCTCGAGCGCACGCGGCAGCGGCACGGCCTTCTTGTAGGGGCGATCCGACGCCGTCAGCGCGTCGAAAATGTCGCTCACGCTCATGAGCTTCGACTGGAGCGGGATCTCCGAGCCGCGCAGACGGTTGGGGTAGCCGGTGCCGTCGAGGCGCTCGTGGTGGGCGCCGGCGATCTGCGCCACGCGACGAAACTTGCGGCCCCAGGGGATGGTCGACAAGAACTCGATGGTGTGGTTGACGTGGCCGCGGATCTCATCGAACTCCTGCGGAGTGAGCGACCCGCGGGGCACGCTGAGCGCCTGCACTTCGGCGTGGGAGAGCAGCGGTCGCTCGACGCCGAGATGGTCGCAATGGGTGTTGCGCCCAAGCTCCTCGATCATGGCGAAGTCGCCGCCGCTCATGACCTTGGGCTCGTTCGCCTCGCCGATGCGCGCCAACGCACGCGTGAGCTCCGCGCGCCGTAGCTCGAACTCTCGGTCGATGCGCTCGAGCGCCTCTTCAGCGACGCCGCGGCGGACCGCGTCGAGCTTGCCGCGCATGACCTCGACCTCGAGGGAGCGCTGCGCCAAGGCGAAGCGCGCGTGGATGAGCTCGAGCTCGTGCGGCAGGAGCTTCTTCGCCTTGACGAGCACCTGCTCGCGGACGCCAATCTTGCCGAAGTCGTGCAAGAGCGAGGCGTATTCAATCTCGCGCAGGTCGTCGCGGGAGAAGGTGACGTCGCGGTACGGCCCCGTCTCGCAGCGCCCGAGCGCATCGGCCAGCGCCACCGTGTAGCTCGCGACGCGGATCGAGTGTCCGCTCGTCGTCGGGTCACGCTGCTCGATCGCCTCGACGCTGGCTCGCACGAAGCCCTCGAGCATCCGCTCGTTGTCGGCGTGCAGGAGGGCATTCTCGAGCGACACCCCCGCCAGCGATGCGAGCGTCTCGAGCGTGGATGCGCTGCGCTCGTCGAAGGGCACGACGCCCTCGAGCGTACCGGTGAGATTGAGCAGCTTCGCGTTTTGGTCGCGCTTGCGGTTGATGAGCTGCACGACGCCGAGCACGTCGCCGGAGCGCGACAGGAGCGGCGCGCACAACATCGAGCGCGTGCGGTAGCCGACGTTGTCGTCGAAGCTGCGGTCGAAGCCGTAGGGCGCGTCGTGCGGGAGGTCGTAGACGTCGGCGATGTTGAGCGCCCGCCGGTGAAGCGCGACGTAGCCCGCCATGGAGCGCTCGCTGACCGCGAGCGTGAACTCGCGCGAATCGAAGGCCACCGAGTCGTTCTGCGAGAGCTTGAACCGGAGCAGCTGCACGACAGCGTCCTGCGTGCCGCTCTCGACCACGTAGATGCTGCCGGCGTCGGCGTTCGTGATGAAGCGCGCCTTCGACAGGATGAGGGCGAGCAATTTGTCTAGCTCGCGCTCGGTCGTGATGGCGCGTGCAATCTCGACGAACTCGCCCATCTCGTAGCGGTACCGATTCACCCACTGCCCGCGCAGCTCCGAGCGACGGCGAGCGCCAATGAGCGCGAACGCCCCGGAAATTGCGACGAAGAGCGAGTCGGCGTCGGGCGCCTCGGGGAGCGCGGCGCTGAGCCCGCGTCGAAGCGCCTCGTCGAGGCCGCGGGGGCTCGGGCGGCCGAGCAACACGAGCGCGGCCCTGCCCTCGGCGAACGCGTCGGACAACGGCGCGAAGACGTGACGCGCGTCGTCCCACGCTTTTGCGAGGCCGATGACGACGATCTCGCCGCCGTCGCCGCGCACGGTGACGACGAACGGATGCGCGAACGTGATGCGCCTCTCTGCGAGGCGAGGGTCGGCGCGGAGCGCATCGACGAGCGCGTGTAGCCCCGTGCGCTCGCCGAGTGCCGCGGCACGCGCCGCGATCCCCTCATGCGACGGCGTCGAGGCCTCCGCGGTCATGGCTCGCCGCGTCGCCCTCGGCGCGAGGCAGTCGCGACCTCGCCCACGAGCAGCCGGTCGTCGTTCGTGTCGTGGCCACCGCGTCCCTCTTCGTCGGCGAGCGTCGGCACCGACCGGCGCGCCTCCCGCAGCGAGCGCCGTTCCAGCTGTTCGGCGTGCCGCTCCTTGCGCTCGGCGTCGCGCCGCTCGTAGGCCATGACGATGCGCTGCACGAGCGGATGGCGCACCACGTCGACCTCGGTGAACTCGCAGAACGCGATCCCCGGCGTGCCGCGCAGGAGGACGCGCGCCTCGGCGAGGCCGCTCGTCGCGCCCGACGGGAGATCGACCTGCGTCACATCGCCGGTGACGACGGCGCGCGAGTGGTACCCGAGCCGCGTGAGGAACATCCGCATCTGCTCGCTCGTCGAGTTCTGCGCTTCGTCGA
>SYFR01000299.1 GCA_005800325.1 Myxococcales bacterium
CGCTGCTGGGCGAGACTTTCGATATCCACGGGGGCGGGCAGGACCTGCAGTTCCCCCACCACGAGAACGAGATCGCGCAGAGCGAGTGCGGGGTCGCCCAGCCCTACGTGCGCACCTGGATGCACAATGGCCTGCTCACCATGGCGAGCGGCCAGAAGATGGGCAAAAGCCTCGGCAACGTCATCAACGTGGCGCTCGCGCTCGAGCAGTTCCCGGCCGAGGCCCTCCGGCTCTACTACCTGCACAACCACTACCGCTCCCCCCTGCCCTGGAGCGATGAGGCCCTGCCCGAGGCGCTCTCGATGTTGAGCCGGCTCTACGACGCGCGCGAGAAGGCCGAGTCCCTCCTCGGCGAAGAGGCGCCGGAGCTCGTCGCCAAAGAGCTCGGCCTGGACGCGCAAACGGTGCTCGAGCTCGGGCGCGCGTTCGCGGAGAAATTCCACAATGCCGTCGACCACGACTTCAACACCGCGCAGGGGCTCGCGCACCTCTTCGAGCTCGCCCGCGCCGTCAATCGCTTCGGAAACCACAAGAAGGCGCTGACCCGCGGACGCCCCATCGTCGGGCCCGCGCTCGAGGCCTTCGCCCTCGTCGAGCAGGCGCTCGGCCTCATGGCCCTCCGCACGGCCGACTTTCACGAAGCGGTGAAGACCAAGCGCCTCGGCGCCCTCGGCCTCGAGCGCGCCAACATCGAGGGCCTCCTCGCCGAGCGCGCGGCCGCACGAGCGAACAAGGACTGGGCCCGCGCCGACGCGATCCGCAAGGAGCTCGCCGAGAAGAGCATCCTCGTGCTCGATCGCCCCGACGGCGTCGAGTGGCGCGTGCGACTCCTCGCGGAGTAATGCCGCTGCCCCTTGAGCTCACGGAAGGTGCCCCCAGCGCCGCGACAATTGGCCACGAGCAGCGCCGGCTATGGCTCTCGGGAGCCGCCCCCGACGGGCGCGGCTCAGCCGCAGTCGGCGGCGCAGTTCATCGCCGTCTCCGGCCCGGCGCACTTGCCGTCGCCACAGCACATCTGCATCTGCCCGGGCGCGCACGCGGGCAGCATCCCACCACCGCCCGTGGGACCACCGCCCGTGGGACCACCGCCCGTGGGACCACCGCCGGTCATCATTCCGCCGCCCGCGTTGTTCGTGGCCGTGCCGTGGTAGCAACCGAGGATGTACGGGAATCCCGTGTACGCCGGCTCGTCCTTCGCGAGCGTGGCGTGGTAGTGGTAATCGCCATTCGGGCCCGTGTGCCCATTGCAGCGGTCGAGGTATTCGCCCGTCGGTGAGTCGCACGTCGCCTTGGTGCATTTATTGTTGTCCCAAGCATAGGTCGACGGATCGCCCGTCCTCTCCCAGCTGCTCTTCAGCTCGACGGTCGTGCCGCAGGTGGAGTCCGCGCATTCGTACGGGCCATAGACCGGGTAGCCGTCGAAGGCATACGCGAGGATGGGCGAGGGCTTCGTGTCGCCCGCGACCTTGGTGAGGCAGGCGACGAGCAGCGCGTGATAGTGGTACGTGCCATTCGCGCCCGTGTGACCGAGGCAGTCGTCCATGATGCCGTTGAACACCGGATCGCCATACGGATCTGGCATCTCTGCCTCGTTGGGCCCGTAAATGGGCATTCCGTTCGCCGCCACGCCCGCGGGGCCGAGCAGCGGAATGTCGGTCGGGGCCGCCGCGGCCTTCGGCACGAGCGGAAAGTGCCAGGCGTAGACCTGCTCTTCCAGGTCGTTCGGTGTCGTCGCGACGAACTCGTAATGGGGGATCCCGTTGCTCTCGACGATGACCTCACCATTCTCGCAGTGGACTTCGAGCGCAGGCTTCGGATAAGCGGCGCCCGCGCCTGCGAACGCGCTCACGTCGAGGAACTGCTCGTCGGGACAGTCGTCGCCGCCCGTCGTCGTGCTGCCTCCGGCGGCCGTGGTCGTTCCGGTCGTCGCCGTGCCGCTCGCCCCGCCGGAGCCTGCGGCGCCGGTCGCCGCGGTCTCCGTCGCTCCGTTGCATGCGACCATCGACCCGAGCCAAGCGGCGCCGAGACCCGCAGAGAGGGCCAGCGCCGAACCCGTCCATCGCGACTTCATGGTCCCTACCCTACCCCGAAGGCATGTGGATTCAACTCACAAGAACCGCTAGCTAGGAGAATCGTGTCGAACGCGCCTGTTTTACTCCCTCCACCCGCGAAGCTGGCGGAGGGAGCCAGACCCGCTCGCCGATCAACACCAGTCTCCTAGAAGCGGTAGCCGGCGAACAGACTCAGCTCCTGCTCGCGGAAGCCGTCGTCCGCGAAGCGGCCATTCATCACGTCGCGGTACGTGTAGCGCATGGACACGATCCCGGTCTGCTCGTAGGCGTACCAGTGCAGCGCGGCCCGAAACTGCCGCTCGTCGCGCTGCTTCCGGATGTCCTCACCGACGTCGGCGTTGATGTTCGCCGGGACCTCGTCGAGATCGCCCGCGACGTACTCTCCGAACTCCGCCGCCAGCATCAGGTGGCGCGGCCAGAGCAGCGCGCCGACCGTGGCGAGGTAGCTGTACTGCCACGAGCCGAACTCGAGCTCGCGCTTCCAGTAGGTCTCGGCCGAGACGAGGAAGTGCCACCACTTCATGACGGCCGTGCCGTTCCACGCCGGGTAGCGCTCTTGCGAACGCTGGTCGTACTTGCCGCCCGCGAGGACCGCGACCTTGAGCGGCTCGGGGTTGACGAGGTACGGCGAGTCGAAGCGGTTGTAATAGCCGACGACGTTGAACGCGAGCTGAGCGCCGGCGCTCCAGGTGTAGTTCGTGTTGTCGTCGGTGAAGAAGCGCCCGCCGACGTTGCCCGAGAACGTGCCCGAGCCGCCGGCCGCGAAGGTGCGGAAATTGACGCGCCCGCCGGAGTCGATGGGCCCGCCGACCTCGATGGCGGCGCCATTGCCCTGCTCGAACGCCGAATAGGCGAAGAACGCCGGCTCGAGCAAGAGGTGCTTCGACGCCGACTGGATGAGCTGCGAGGTGAGCCCGCCGCCGCCCGAGTTCAGGTTGAAGTAGTGGCCGAGCTTGCCAATCGGGAGCTGAAACATCGCGAACGTGACGCGCGGGGTCTTCTCGCCGCGCATGTTCACGAGAAAGTAGGAGTTCTCGAGGTTGGCGATCGGCCCCAGAAACCGGAGCTGAAGCACGCTGAAGCGCGTGTCCCAGTCGTTCTGCTGCAGCGACTGCGCGTTGGTGTCCTCGATGCGGTAGGCCTGCTCGAGCTGCGCCACCACCGAGAACCGGAACCCCGGCTGCACGTTGCAGATGGTGACGCTGGGGTCGAAGCGGCAGCCGAAATCGGCGCAGTCGGTGCGCCCATCCTTGTCGTTGTCGACGCCGTCCGAGCACACGTAGTCGTTGCGCTCGCCGTCCGCGTCGCCGAACTTGCCGATGAGCTCATCGACGCTCATCCCCTCGTCGAGCGGGACGTTGAAGCTCGGCGCCGCCTTCGCGCCGACGAGCCGCTCATCGCCTTTCCACGAGCCCTGGCACACCGCGACGACGCCGGTCTGGCAGTCCTTGTCGTCGCAGTCGAGGCTCCCGTCGCCGTCGTTGTCGATCCAGTCGCTGCAGAGCGCGTCCGTCTGCTCGTGCACGCCCGTCGGCTTGCACTCCGGCTTGTCGTAGCAGTCGGCGTCGCCGCAATCGACGACGCTGTCGCCGTCCTCGTCGATGCGGTCTTTGCAGTTCGTCTCGACCGCGCTCGTCACGGGCCCGGACGTCGCGAACCCACCGACCACGGCTCCCGGCGCGCTCGGTTGCGCCTTTTCCGCCGCCCCGCCGGGCGCCTTGTCCGCGCCCTTCTTCTTCGCAGCGTCCTTCGTGTCCTCGGCCTCTTCGGCGCCGGGCTGCGCGCCCTCTTCGGCCTCTTGCGCGAGCAGGGGCGCCGGCGCGAACAAGCCAATCGTGAATGCCAAACACGGCAAAAGCTTCGGGATACGCATGAGGGGGGTCGCTCTGTGGTTCAGTCGCACACGCGCTTTTTGCCCTCTTCCGGGCACACGGTGGCGAGCGGGTTGTAGCTGCAGTCCCAGTCGGCGCAGTCGACGAAGGTGTCGAGGTCGTTGTCTTCGCCGTCCGAACAGCGCAGATTGACCGTGGCCGTGTCTTCGCCGAGGCTCTCCTGGCAGAGCCCCTGCACGATCGGATCGTCCGACTGCTTGCAAGAATAGTCGGCGCAGTCGATGAAGCCGTTGCCGTCGTTGTCCTGCCCGTCGTGGCACTTCGCCGGCCCCGTCTCGAGGATGGCGTCGCAGTGCGCCTTCACGTCGACGACTTCGCTCTTCGAGCAGCCGTTGTCCTGGCAGTCGGTGTAGCCGTTCTTGTCGTTGTCGATCCCGTCCGAGCACTTGCCGAGCGAGCTCTCGACGACGCTCTCGCAGTGGGCGACGGTGTCCGGATCTCCCTGGCTGCAAGAGAAGTCGTTGCAGTCGACGAAGCCGTTGTTGTCGTTGTCCTTGCCGTCCGAGCACTTCTGAAGGCCCGTCTCGGCGAGCCCGGCGCAAAAGCCGGCGACGGCGGCGTCCAGCGATTTCGAGCAGCTGAAGTCGTTGCAGTCGACAAATCCGTTGCCGTCGTTGTCCTGCTTGTCTTGGCAGAATGCCAAGCTCGACTCGGCCCCGAAGCACGGGTCCCCCTGCTCGCATGGCGAGGGAGCGCAGGGCGCCGTCCCGTCGCAGCTCCCGTCCGCGCAGTCGACGAGGCCGTTCGTGTCGTTGTCCTTGCCGTCGGCGCAGGTCGCGTCGGTGTCCTCGTCGCAGACCGTGACGAAGAGCCCATTGCGGCAGGCGAACTCTTCGCAGTCGAAGAAGCCGTTCGCGTCGTTGTCGACGCCGTCCGAGCAGCTCTCGTCGTCGAACTCTTTCCCGCAGCAGAGCTCGTAGATCGACTGGCACTTCTTGTCGCCGCAGTCGAACGTGCCATTCTCGTCGTTGTCGACGCTGTCGTGACAGAGCGCGAAGGTGTTCTCGACCTCTTGCGGCGGCTCGAGTGGGACGTCCTCGCCACAGTTGCCCGAGGTGTAGATGCAGTCGGGATCTTCGCAGTCGATCCTCCCGTCGTAGTCGTCGTCGACGCCGTTACTGCACTTGTCGTCCTCGAACTCGTAGCCGAAGCGCGGCGAGCTCGGCCGCTGGAACTCGCACGCGGCCGCCAGCACGACGAGCGCGGCATAGCCGGCGAGCCCGAACCACGGGCCGGATTCTGGCCATCGCACCCTTCGCGTCACCATTTCAGGCACCTTGGCTTCGGCGCCACGCGGTAGCGCCGCTCGAACGTCGCGTAGACCATGCAGGAGCTGTCGATGGCACGGAGCACGCCGAATGCGCCCTCGGCCTTCCACGCATCGAGCTTCTTCTTCATGACAGCGTGGCCGTCGCCTTCGAAGATCTGCGCCACCCGATCCACGGTCACATACTCGTCGAAGAGCGCCATGAGGTACCGGTCTTCGAGGCCGCGCACGAGCTCGCTCGTCTCGGCGTCCGCGCGCAGCCGGGCGATGAGCGCGAGGGCCTGCTCACGCTCGACCGCCTTGCCCTTGTGGCACACGGTCTGGCACTCCGCGTAGAGCTCCTGGTGCTTCCATTTCGTCGAATAGCCGTCGAGGGGCGAGACCACGCGGTTGTAGTTGCCCGTGTTGTCGAGCCGCTCATCGACCGAGTGCAGGCTCGTCAGCACCACCGGCGGCACGCCCTTCGCCCAGATCCCGCGCTGGTTCACGATGGCGCTGCGCTGGGCTTGGATGAGCTCCTTCGCCGACGGGCCGTCGATGCTGAGCGCGTGCGCCAGGCCCTTCTCGATCTGCTCCTTGGCGAGCTCCGGGCACGACGCGAGCAGGCGGCAGTAGCCGTCCTTGTCCTTCGGATCGATCGTGCAGGCCCAGACGCCACGCCGCGCGTTCAGCGTCGCCTGCTTGGCGAGCACGTACATCTCCTTGAACGTGAAGCCGCCCCACTGGTGCACCGGGCCGTACGACTCGAGCGTGTTGTAGCCGCCGAGGCGCGCGGGGCGCAGCCGCAGGGGGCCCGCGAGCGCGCGGTAGGTGTCGCCGTCGTTGAAGAAGACCGGCGTCGCGGCGCCGTTGATGATCGAGATTGACGCCGAGTTCGCCTCGCTCCGAGGCGCAAACGTGAGCGCCGCCGCGGCAAGCGCTGCCATCGTGAGGGCGAGCTTCGTCGTGCGTTTCACGGTCTCCTCGGCGTGCCGCTGGCTCCTGGGCGCAGCGGCAGCGAGGCGTCCCGTACTCTCTCGGTCGCTCGCGGTCAACGGGTGCTCGGCACACGCAGGGGCACGCGCGCGCAGGGCCGCAGAGCTGCGCCGTGCGCGATCTGCGGGCGACACAGAGCGGCACGGCCGGGAGCTTGTCCCCGGCTCCGCCGCCACCGCCCTGCGCCACGACACCGTGGCCTCCTGCACCGCCCGCGCCCGGCGTCACCTCGCCGCCGGAAGAGGCTCAGCCGCTGCCCGCCGCCAGGAGCAGAGAGAGCGCGGTGAGCGCGGTGGTCAGGCCCAAGATCCGCGTCGTTTGCATGGCAATTCCCCTATCGTCACTTCAGCGCGGCGAGCATCCGGTCGGCGATGAGATCGTACCCCGAGAGCGTGTAGTGGCAACCGCCATGGTAGAGCGCCACGCCAGTCAGATCGTCGGCCGACACCAGGCTCACCAGCGCGTTCTCCGACGCCACCTGCTCCTGCGCGGCCCGCACGCCGCTCGTGTCGGCGCCGCAGGCCGACGCGGCCGTCTTCAGCAACAGGACGCGCTCGAGCGCGGGAAAGTCCTTGGTCCACGCGGCGATGAGCGCGGTGAGGTCGGCGTGATAGGCAGTCTTGCTGCGCCCGCCGTCGGCCTCGCCTTGCGCCCAGCCGATCAGGTGAGGTTCGTACCCCGCGTCGGTCCACATCGCGCGCGCCACGGCGTAGTTGTTGCGATTCATGGCATCGAGCGTGCCGTTGATGATCGCCACGTCCAGCGAGGTGGGAAGGAAATAGGCAATCGCCTTGCCTGGCCAGCCGAGGTTCTGCACGCGCCCGGTGTCGCCGCCTTTCATCAGCGAGCGCGTCAGCCGGCCCGCCCACGGCCCGGTACCGAGCACGTTGTCGCCGCCGAGATCCGCGAAGGCCGTGGCCCACTTGGCTCCATCCCAGGTGACCAGATCGGGCCCGTTGTAGACGGCGGCGCTGGCCCAGTACCCGGCCGTCGCGTTCGACTGACCGTTCACGAAGACGATCGGCGTGCCGCTGTAGACAGCAGGGCCGCCGCCCGCCGAGGACACGCTCGCCTGCGCGACCGTCGCGGCCTCGGAGCCGCCAGCCCCGCCCACTCCGCCAGCGCCGCCCACTTCGCCGCCACCGCCCACTCCGCCAGCACCATCCATTCAGCCCGCCCCGCCCCCACCGGCGTTCGATGCGCTCGCGGTCGCGCGGGTGGTCGCGCCGCCCGCGCCCGTGGTCGCCATCGATCCGGCGCTCGCGTCGTCGCCCGGCAGCGCTGCGCCGTCGAGCGTAGGGCCCGTGCAGTCGATCGCGCCCGTTACGACGAGCAGTAGAATCGCAGCGGCGCTTCCGAGACTCGGTTTCACGCCCCGAGCCTACCCCATCGGCGCCACGAAAGGCGGCGCTACGAAAGCTGCGGGCGCTCGACCTCATGCGGGCACGAGCGAATTTGGCAGCGCACTTCGGACGCGGGGCACTAAGCTCGCCGCATCATGCCGAACGCGCCCCTTTCCTTCGCCGCAGCTTCGCTCGCCGTGCTCCTCGTCGCCTGCGCGAAGGATCGCTTCCCCGACGAAGAGTCCGCCGCGACGACCGGCGCGGGCGGCGACACGGCGACGTCGGCGAGCACGACGTCCTCGACCATGAGCACCTCGAGCGGCTCCGGCGCCGAGAACTCCGACGCGCTCTGCAGCGACGGCGAAGACAACGACGGCGACATGTTCACCGACTGCAAGGACTTCGACTGCAAGCCCGAGTCGAACCCCGCGCTGATGACGGCGTGCAAGGGCGACGGCAGCCCCGAGGCCGACGACGCCAAGTGCGACGACGGCATCGACAACGACAACAACGGCTTCACCGACTGCGAGGACTTCAGCTGCTCGAAGGCCATGACCGTGACCGTGTGCCACCCCGAAGACACCGACGCGCTCTGCTCGGACGGCGACGACAACGACGAGGACGGCTTCGCGGACTGCAAGGACTTCGACTGCTGCAAGAACACCGACGTCACCGTGTGCGCCGCGTGCGAATGACGGCGCCGGCACATCGTCACGCGACGCGCGAGCCGTGTTAGTGGCTCCGACACGCGCC
>SYFR01000300.1 GCA_005800325.1 Myxococcales bacterium
CCGGCCCGCACGACGCGCTCTATCTCTTCGAGCGGTTCGTGCGGCGCATCGACGCGCGACGAGGCCTCTCATGACCGACAAGACGATCCACTTCATCAGCCTCGGCTGCCCGAAGAACCGCGTCGACTCCGAGGTGATGCTCGGCGTCGCGGAGCGCGAGGGATACCGGCACGGCGCCGCGCCCGACGGCGCCGACGTCATCGTCGTGAACGCCTGCGGCTTCATCGACGCCGCGAAGAAAGAGTCCGTCGACACGATCCTCGCCATGGCCGACCACAAGGCGACCGGACGCTGCTCGCGCCTCGTCGTCGCCGGGTGCCTCTCGCAGCGCCACCCGGACGAGCTGGCCGCGGGATTGCCCGAGGTCGATCACTTCCTGGGCTCGAGCGACATGCTGGCGCTCGGGAGCGTCTTGCGCGGCGACGCCGACCGCATGCTCGTCGGCAACCCCGCCGACTGGCTCGTCGCCGCCGAGTCTCCGCGCCGGCTCTCTTCGCACGCGGGCAGCGCCTACGTGAAGATCGCCGAGGGCTGCAACCGCAGCTGCTCGTTCTGCGTCATCCCATCGCTCCGCGGTAAGCAGCGCTCGCGCCGCATCCCGGACGTCGTGCGCGAGGTCGAAGAGCTCGTCGCCCGCGGCGTCAAGGAGGTCAACCTCGTCTCGCAGGACACGATCGCGTACGGCCGCGATCTGCCCGCTGCCGAAAGCAGAGAGCTCGCCGAGCTCGTCCATGCCGTCGCCGAAGTGAAGGGCCTCGCGTGGGTTCGCATCTTCTACCTCTATCCGGAGAAGCTGAGCGAGCCGCTCGTCGAGCTCCTCGCCGAGCACCCGCGCGTGCTTCCGTACGTGGACATGCCGCTGCAACACGCGGCCGACGCGATGCTGCGGCGCATGAAGCGTGGGCACGGAGGCGCGCGGCTCCGCAAGGTCGTCGACGATCTCCGCGCGAAGGTCGAGGACCTGGTCTTTCGCACGGCGTTCATCGTCGGCCACCCCGGTGAGACCGACACCGAGTTCGACGAGCTCTGCGAGTTCGTCGCCTGGGCGGAGTTCGATCGCGTCGGCGTGTTTCGCTACTCCGACGAGGAGACGAGCCACAGCGCGACCCTCGCGGCCAAGGTCGAGCAACGCGTCGCCACGACCCGCTACAAGAAGCTCATGACCATGAGCCGGCGCATCGCCAAGAAGAAAAACCAAGCCCTCGTCGGCAGCGAGCTCGACGTGCTCGTCGAGGGCGCGAGCGAGGAGCACGAGGCGGTGCTCGCCGGCCGTCACCGTGGGCAGGCTCCCGAGATCGACGGCCTCGTCTATCTGTCCGGCACCGAGAGTCTCGAGCGCCTCCCGAAGCCTGGAGAGCTCGTGCGCGTGAAGATCACCCAGGCGAGCGACTACGATCTCGCGGGCGAGGTGACGGGTTTTCTGTCGAGGGCGACTGCGCGCCGAGCAGGACCTGCACGCGGCGAGTCTGCGAAGGTCGGCGCGCGCGGCGCGGGCCAACGCATCTCGCTGCGCGTCTTGCCGACTGACAACCGTGGTGTCAGCTGAGCGCGCTCGATCGCCAACGCGAGTTGGCGCCCTCCGCACGCGCGGAGAGCTAGATCGCGGTGTTTCCGGGCGCAGCGCCTCGGGCACGCGCCGTGCAGCATCGCCCGACCGAAGTTAGCTCGCCATGTCAGGTCGCAACGGAAACACCTCGGTGAGCGCGGTTCGCTGGCTCGCGGTCGCGGCGCTCACGCTCGGGTGCATGGCGTCGATGGCGAGCTGTGTCAGCCCGACCTTGCCGCTCCCGCCGCCCGAGTCGCCGCTGGAGGTGAGCCCGAGCGCCGAGGCCGGCCGCTGGGACGTGCGCGGCGTCTGCCACGCCGGCGCAGTCGTCCTCGTGCGGAACGTCGCGACCGGCGTCATCGTCGGGGTCGAGGACTCGAACCACGACGGTCGCTATTTCCTGCAGCTCGAGGCCGAGGAGTGCGACCTCGCCGAGGTCACGGAGATCGTGGAGACGACCTTGAGCGAGGGCACGTTCTTCGTCGTGGCGCCGACGAGCGGCGGCTTGCTCGCGAGCGACCACTGCGCTTCCCCCGAGTAGCGCCTCCCCCGAGTAGCGCCTCCCCCGAGTAGCGCCTCCCCCGAGTAGCGCCTCCCCCGAGTAGCGCCTCCCCCGAGTAGGCGCGCCCGCGGCTCCCGTGCAAACCGCGCCGCGCGACGGGCGCCGCGAGTAGTCGCTTCGCGCCCCGCGTAGTAGCTTCGGCGTAGGTCGGATGCGCTATCCAACGCCGTCGAAATCGTCGCCGCCGCGGTCGTCCGCCGCGACCGTGCTCGTGGTCGACGACGAGCCCGGCCTGCGCACGGTGCTCGAGATCGCGCTCAAGCGCTGCGGCTTCCGCGTCGTCGCGGCCTCCGGCTACGCGGCCGCGCTCGCGGAGATCGAGCAGCGGCCGCCGTTCCCGCTCGTCATCACCGATCTCGTCATGCCGGACGGGTCGGGGATGGACGTGCTCGCGGCGGCGCGGGGCAAGAGTGACCAGACGCAGGTCATCGTAGCCACCGCCTTCTCCACGGTCGAGTCGGCCATCGAGGCCATGCGGCTCGGCGCGTACGACTTCGTGACCAAGCCCTTCTCGCCGGTCGAGCTGGTCGAGCTGGCGAAGAAGGCCGTCGAGAAGAGCGCCATCGTCGCGGAGAACCGTCGCCTCAAGGCGCAGCTCGCGTCCGTGAGACCGGCGCCGGACGATCTCTTCGGTCACTGCGATGCCATGCGGCGCGTTGGCGCGCTCGTCGAGAAGGCAGCGTCGACGCGCGCCACGGTCCTCATCACCGGCGAGAGCGGCAC
>SYFR01000301.1 GCA_005800325.1 Myxococcales bacterium
CGCTTGAGCCACGACCGATCGCGAGCGCGCGCGGCGAGCCACACGATCGCTCGCGTAGCAGCGCACGTCACCGCAGCGCACGTCACTGCAGTAGCGACTCCCTGCGGGTCATGTTAGGCGGTCGCCAGCGTCGCATCGCCATGCCGGATCTCGTGAAAATTGCGGGCCATCGCGTGACCTCGATCACGAAGGCGCGCGGCCCGCTCGTCCCATCGCGGCTATTTTCGGGGCAGCGCCTCGTCGTCGTCGGCGGCACCGGCTTCCTCGGCAAGGTGTGGCTGTCGATGCTGCTCGATCGCTACCCGGGGATCGGTCACGTCTACCTGCTCGTTCGCGCGAAGGGCGAGCAGACGCCGGAGGCGCGGTTCTGGGCCGACATCGCCTCGTCGCCGGTGTTCGAGCCGCTGCGCGAGAAATACTCGGGCACGGCGTTCGAGGACTTTCTCCGGGCGAAGGTCACGCCCGTCGCCGGCGACATGGAGCTAGCGCGCGTCGGCTTCGACGAGGGGCTCATCGCCTCGCTCGCGGGCAGCGTCGCGGCCGTCATCAACGTGGCCGGCGTCGTCGACTTCAACCCGCCGCTCGACGAGGCGCTCGCCGCCAACGCCTTCGGCGTGAATAACCTCATCGATCTCGCGCGCGCCCTCGACGCTCCGGTGATGCACACGAGCACCTGCTACGTGGCGGGCTATCGCACCGGCCGCATCGAAGAGGCCGAGCCGCGCTCGGTGCCGTTTCCGCGCGCCGAAGGGGCCCCGGGGGAGCGCCTCATCGCGCCGCCCGAAGAGCTCAAGGTCGACCGCCGCCTCGACCGCTCGCACTGGGATCCGCAGAACGAGATCCGCGAGTGCCTCAACGTCATCGAGCACGTGCGCTTGCGCTGCGAGGACGCCTTCCGGCAGAGCCTGTTCCTCGACGAAGCGAAGAACAACCTCACGACGCGCGGCGAGCCGTGCCGCGGACGGGTGCTCGAGGACGAGCTCGCCCGTGTGAAGCGCAAGTTCATCCGCGAGCGCCTGACCGAAGCAGGTCGTGAGCGGGCGCTCTACTGGGGCTGGCCCAACATCTACACGTACACGAAGAGCATCGGCGAGCAGGTGCTCGCGGCGAGCGGCATCGAGTACACGATCGTTCGCCCCGCCGTCATCGAGTCGTCGACCGTCTTCCCCTTTCCGGGGTGGAACGAGGGCGTGAACACCTCAGCGCCGTTCATCTACATGGCGCTCAAGGGCCAGGTGCAGTTCCCGAACGATCTGGACGTGCACCTCGACATCATCCCCGTCGACATGGTCACGAGCGGCATGCTCGCGTCGCTCGCCGAGCTCCTCGAGCGCACGCACGAGCCGGTCTATCAGTACGGCGCGGGCGACGTGAACCCGTGCAAGGCGAGCCGCTACATGGAGCTCATCGGGCTCTACAAGCGGAAGCAGCTGCAAGACGGCGGCGACGAGGGCAACCGCCTCGTCAATGCGCTCCTCGCGCGAGTCGAGCCGGTGCACCTCTCGAAGGCGGAGTATCAGCGGCATGGCGCGCACGCCGTCGCGCGGGCCGAGCGCGGTCTGGCGTCGCTGCTCGATGCGGCGAGCGTCGGACCGATGGCGGCGCTGTTTCGTCCCGTCGCCAAGGCGCTCAAGAAGGCCGCGGCACAAGAGGACAAGGTCGGGGAGATCATGGATCTCTTCTTGCCGTTCATGGTCGAGTGCGAGTGGGTCTTCTCGTGCGCCAACACGCGCGCCGCGCTCTCGCGCATGCCGCTCGAAGAGCGTGCGCTCCTCTACTGGGAGCCGGAGCAGATCGACTGGCGCACGTGGATGTTCGAGGTGCACATCCCGGCGATCGAGCGCTGGGCGGCGCCGGAGCTGGAGAAGCGCCTGCGCCGCGAGCTCAAGCCGCTGCGCCGCTACGAGACCCTGCTCGATCTGCTCGACGAGATGGCCGAGCGACACGACCACGGCGTCGCGCTGCGCATGCTCGAGAAGGACGGTCTGTCGCGGCTGACGTTCCTCGAGTGGCGCGCCGCCTCGACGAAGGTTGCGGCAGCGCTCGCCGAAGCCGGCGTGAACAAGGGCGATCGCGTCATGCTCGCGGGCGACAACCGCCCCGCGTGGCCCATCGCCTACTTCGGGATCCTGCGCGCCGGCGCGATCGCCGTCCCGGTCGACCCGAAGCTCAGCAGGCAGCAGCTCGCCAACGTGGCGCGCGCCTCGGCCGCCAAGGCCGCCATCTTCGGCGCCGAGGTCGAGCTCACGCGCGTCGCTGATGCGGCGGCGCCCATGCCAGAGCTGCGCGCGTTCGACCTCGACGCGATCGCCACGAGCCCCTGCGGTGCCGAGCCACCCGAGGTGAGCGTGTGCGCGGGCGATCTCGCGAGCATCATCTTCACGAGCGGCACGACGGGCGAGCCGAAGGGCGTGATGCTCTCGCACGAGAACTTCACGTCGCTGCTCGCCGCGCTGACGCCGCTGTTTCCGCTCACCGCGCGCGACGGCGTCCTGAGCGTGCTGCCGCTGCACCACACGTTCGAGTTCTCGTGCGGCCTGCTCTTGCCGATGTCGGCCGGCGCCACCGTGAGCTACCTCGGCGAGATCTCGAGCGAGCGCTTGGGCGAGGGCCTTTCCAAGGCGCGCGTCACGGCGATGGTCGGCGTCCCGGCGCTCTGGCAGCTGCTCGAGCGGCGCATCGTGTCGCAAGCGAAGGAGCGCGGCCCGCTCGCGAGCCAGGCCTTCGACGTCGCGCTCGAGCTCAACCGCATGCTCGGCAAGCGCCTCGGCCTCGACGCCGGCAAGCTGTTCTTCGCGCCGGTGCATGAGAAGCTCGGCGGGCGCGTTCGTTTCCTCATCTCCGGCGGCGGCGCGCTGCCGAAGAGCACCGCGGATACGTTCGCGGGCCTTGGCCTGCACCTCTCGGAGGGGTACGGCCTCACCGAGGCGGCGCCGGTGCTCTCGGTCGCGAAGAGCACGCCGAAGACGCGCCCGGGCCACGTCGGAAAGGCGATCCCCGGGGTCGAGCTCAAGCTCGCGAACGCCGACGAGCAGGGCGTCGGCGAGGTCCTCGCGCGCGGCCCCAACGTGATGCAGGGCTACTATGGGAACGTCGACGCCACGCGCGCCACGGTCGACGAGCAGGGCTGGCTGCACACGGGCGATCTCGGAAAGTTCGACAGGCGCGGCCAGCTCGTCCTCGTCGGTCGGCAGAAGGACGTCATCGTCGGCGCGAGCGGCGAGAACGTGTACCCCGACGACGTCGAGGAGCTCCTCGGCCGCGTGCCCGACATCGACGAGCTCTCGGTGGTCGGCGTCGTGCGCGGCGACACCGAGGTCGTCGCCTGCCTCGCGGTGCCGGCGCGACCCGCTACGTGGGACGCACTGAAGACGCCGAGCCCGACGCGCGCCGAGACACATGCACGCGCCCTGCGCTCGCTGAAGACCGCGATCGACAAGCTCCCGCGCGCGTCGAGGCCCACGCTCGTCCACCTCTACGACACCGCGCTGCCGAAGACCGCGACCCGCAAGGTCAAGCGCAGCGAAGTCCGCGCGATCCTCGATCGCCTCGGCTCGGCGCTGCCGAGCGGCGCGGCCCTGGCGTCGAGCGCGGGCACGCTGGCCGTCGTCACGCACGCGCTCGCGGCGCTCACCAACCGCAAGGCGAGCGAAATTCGCCCGGAAATGTCGCTGACCGCGGATCTCGGCGTCGACTCGCTCATGGCCATGGAGCTGTCGCTGGCGCTCGAGGCGGGGCTCGGCGCGTCGCTCGCGCAAGAGCAGCTGCAGCAAGTGAGCACGGTGCGCGATCTCGCCCTGCTCTGCGGCGCACCACGCAAGCGCGCGGCGAGCGCCGCCGTCATCGAAGAAGACGAGACGCCGATCGAGATCCCGGACGACGTGGCGCGCGCCGCGAAGAAGCTCCTCGGCTCGGCGCAGATGGGCTTCTACGAGCGCGTAATGCGGCCGAGGGTCTTCGGGCGCGCGTTCATTCCCCACAACCGCAGCACCATCGTCGTCTCGAACCACGCGAGCCACCTCGACATGGGCTTCGTGAAGTGGGCGCTCGGCTCGTATGGCGAGGACATGGTGGCGCTCGCCGCGTCCGACTACTTCTTCGAGGGCAAGCTGCGGCGCGCGTACTTCGAGAAGCTCACGAACCTGCAGGCATTCGACCGCAAGACCAACGTGCGGCAGGCGCTGCGCGAGGCGGGAGACACGATCCGATCGGGCAAGACGGTGCTGCTCTTCCCCGAGGGCACGCGCAGCCAAGACGGCGCGGTCCACGAGTTCAAATCGACCGTTGGGCACCTCGCGCTCACGAACCGTGTCGACATTCTCCCGGTGTATCTCGGCGGCACGTACGAGGCGTGGCCGAAGGGCCGAAGCCTGCCGACGCGCCGCGACATTCGCGCGCACATCGGCCCGCCGCTTCGCATCGAGGAGCTCGAGCGCTTCACGCGAGGCCTGAAGCTCACGGCGGCGAGCAAGGTCGTCGCGACGCTCGCACGCGCGGCCGTCATCGCCCTCCGGAACGGCGGCGTGCTCGAGCTCGAGCGTCACGACTCGGCCGAGGCTGCGCTCGGAGAGAAGCGTGAGCACCCGCTCGCCACGATGTTTCGCGAGCTCGAGGGCCGCTACGTGCGCGCGAAGGTCGGCGCTCCCTTGACGTACTATTTCACGCTCGGCGCAGACGAAGACAGCAAATGGACCGCGCGGCTCGCGCCCGATGGCTGCTCGATCGCGCGCGGTAAGCCCGAGGGCCAGGCCGACTGCGTGCTCAAGACGTCGCCCGACATCTTCACGAAGATGATCCGCGAGGCGTACATGCCGACGCCCGTCGAGGTGATGAGCGGGCTCGTGAAGACGAACGACGTCAGCTTGCTCGCGACGTTTCAAGAGGCGTTCGACATCCGATGAGCCGCCTCTTCGTCACCGGCGCGACGGGCTTTCTCGGGCGGCACCTCTCCGAGCTCTTGCGCGCTCGCGGCCACGAGGTCGTCGCCCTCGCGCGGCGCCCCTCCCCCGCGCTCGTAGCGCTCGGCGTCGACGTTCGGCTCGGCGATGTGCTCGACGGTGCGAGCGTGCGAGCGGCCGCCGAGGGCACCGACGGCGCATGTCACTGCGCGGGCAAGGTCTCGCGCGATCGCGCCGACGCCGAGCTCATGCAGCGCGTGCATGTCGGCGGCACCAAGATCGTCCTCGACGCGCTACGCGAGGCCCGCGTTCGGCGGGTCGTCGTCGCGAGCACGAGCGGCACCATCGCCGTCTCCGAGAGCGCCACCGTGCACGACGAGACCGCGCCGGCCCCGCTCGACGTCATCGCGCGCTGGCCCTACTACCGCACGAAGCTCTTCGCCGAGGAGGCCGCACTCGAGCAGAGCCGCGCGGACTTCGAGGTCGTGTGCGTGAACCCGTCGCTCTTGCTCGGCCCGGGCGACGTCCACGGCTCATCGACGGAAGACGTGTGCAAATTCCTCGAGCGGAAGATCCCGTTTTGCCCCGCCGGCGGCATCGCGTTCGTCGATGCGCGTGACGCAGCGCTCGGCATGGTGGCGGCCTTCGAGCGTGGCGAGCCGCGCGCGCGCTACCTCCTCAACGGCGCGAACATGACGCTCCAGGCGTTCTTCGGTCGGCTCGAGCGCATCAGCGGCGTGAAGGCGCCCGCGGTGCGACTGCCGCGGACCACCGCGCGCATGGCCGGCGTGAGCGCCGAGCTGCTCGGCAAGGTGACGAAGGCGTTCGACCTCGCCTCCCCGCTCGATCCGGTGAGCGCGGAGATGGCGCAGTATTTTTGGTACTGCTCGTCGGCGCGCGCCGAACAAATGCTCGGTTTCTCCCCGCGCGATCCGAACGACACGCTGTCCGACACGATCGCCGATCTGCGTGGCCGCGGCGTCGTCTGGCCGACGTGAACGCGCCGGTATCGTCGCTGCAAGAAGTGTCTCGAGTCCATTGAAGCAACGGGAAGTTCGGCGCCCCCACGGTGGTGAGGCACCGCACTTTCCTCGCGATTACGATGGTCTGACTCGAATGGAGATGTGCTTAATTGGGCATCGATTCAGGCGAATCGATGCCCTAGGGGGCGCATGAAACCACTCGTCATCGTCAACCCGCGCTCGCAAGGCGGAAAAACCGGCCGGATCGCGGGCGAGCTCGTCCGTGTGCTGTCGGCACGCATCGGCGAGGTCGAGGTCCGAACGACGGAGCGTCCGCGCCACGCTACCGAGCTCGCCGAGCACGCCGCGCTCGAGGGCCGCGACCTCGTGGTCGTGGTCGGCGGTGACGGCTCCATCAACGAGGCGGCGAACGGCTTGTGCGCCGCGCGCGCTCGCGTGACGACGCTCCCGAAGCTCGGCATCATCGGCCAGGGCACCGGGGGCGATTTTCGCAAGACCCTCGGGCTCGAGCACCGCCTCGACCGCTACTGCGACGCCATCGCCGGCGGCAAGACGCGCGGCGTGGATGTCGGGCGCTTCCGCTACCGCACGCGCGCCGGCGAGGAGCGCAGCGCCTACTTCGTCAACATCCTCTCGCTCGGGCTTGGCGGCCTCGCCGACCGCTACGTCGCCGAGTCCGGTCGCCCGCTCGGCGGCGCGGTCGCGTATTTTACTGCGAGCGTCCGCGCGCTCGCGAACATCGAAGTCGGGGTCCTGCGCTGCACGGTGAAGCACGCCGGCACGACGCGCGAGCTCGAGCTCCCGACGCGGATGCTCGCCATCTGCAATGGTCGCTTTTTCGGGGGCGGGATGGAGGTCGCGCCGATGGCCGAGCCCGACGACGGCACGTTTCACGTCGTCTCGCTCGGCGCCGCGCCCAAGGTGGAGTTCTTCTTCGCCTCTCTCAGCATCTACCGGGGCACGCACCTCAACAACCCGAACGCCGCGGTGTTTCCGTGCAATGCTATCGACATCGCGCTCGAGAACGAGCGGATCCGCGACAATTTCCCGCTCGACGTGGACGGCGAACCGCTCGGCACGCTGCCCTTATCGATCGAGCTCGTACCGCGCGCGCTCGACGTCTTCGTCCCGGGATGAGCCCGCGGCCCGCCAATCGGCACGTCTATAGCGAGCACTTGCCCTACGAAGAGCTCACGCAGCAGGACGTGCTCTCGGCGCTCGCGTCGCGCAACATCACGCTGGCCTTCGCCGTGACCGAGCGCCTCGCCGACGGCGCCGCGAGCGTCGTGCGTGCGTGCCGCGAGCTCGGCGTCAGCGTCGCCATCTGGCCGCTGCTCGAGCCCTCCGAGGGCCGGTGGGCGAGCGGATTTCACGCGCGCCGCTTCGTGACGTTTGCCCGCGCGCTCGTCGCGGATCTCGCTGACAAGAGAGCGCTACCGAGCGAGCTCGTCCTCGATCTCGAGCCGCCCTACGACCTCGTGGCGCCGCCACGGTTCGCCTCGCTCCGCGCGCTCGCGGCGCGGCCACGAGAGCCGGACGCCACCGAGCAATTCGCCCGCCTGCTCGCGGACGCGCGCGCCCTCGGCCTCGTCACGACGCTCGCCGCCGTGCCGATGGTCCTCGCCGATCGCGACACACGTGGCTTTCAGACGCTGCTCGCGACCCCCGCCCTCTCGCTCAGCGCCGATCGCGTAGCCGTGATGGCGTACACCTCGCTCGCCGAGGGTTACTCCGCGGGCGCCATCCACCGCGCGGACGCGCGTGCCCTGCTCGCCGTGACCGCGCGCGCGACCGAGGCACGACTCGGCGCTCGCGCTTGCCTCGCTCTCGGCACGGTCGATCGTGGCTGCCTCGGTGACGAGCGCCCCTACCGCGACGTCGCCGAGCTCACCGACGACGTCGCCATCGCGCGCGCCGCCGGAGTCGACGACCTCGGGCTCTTCTCGCTCTGCGGCATCATGAAGCGCCCGCCCATCGAGCCGTGGCTCGACGCGTTCGTCACGACCGCGCCCGCTGTAGCGCTGCCCTCGACGCCCCGCGCCCGCGCGATCGCCGCCGCCGCGACGGTGCTCTCGCGCGTCCTGGCGCTCGTGACCTGAGCGCTCGTGACCTGAGCGCTCGTGACCTGAGCGCTCGTGACCTGAGCGCTCGTGACCTGAGCGCTCGTGACCTGAGCGCTCGTGACCTGAGCGCTCGTGACCTGAGCGCTCGTGACCTGAGCGC
>SYFR01000302.1 GCA_005800325.1 Myxococcales bacterium
AGCAATGGATCGATCACCTGGTGCGCGAGAAATGGCAAGACGTCGCGACGGCGCCGCGCGCGGCGATCGCCATGTGCCGCATGACGGGCGATCGCGACCGCGACGTGAGCGAGCGCACCCGCAGGCTCGTCGACGAGAAGCTCGGGGCCCTCGGCCTTGGGGAAGACGAGCGCCGTCCGCTCTTCGACGTCGTCGCGCTGCGCGATGCCGAGAAGGGCGAGACCTTCGGCGAGGCGCTGCCGCCTGGGCTCGTGCTCGCGCACGACGTTTGAGCGCGTCGATCAGGCGCTCGTCCGCGCGGCGTAGTCGATCTCCGCGAGCACGCCGTAGTGATCCGAGGCCGCGACGCCGAGCGCGACCTCGGTGAAGACGACCTTCGCCGACAGGGGCACGCCGCGGCCGCGAGCGTCCGGCCCGCGCACGAAGACGTAGTCGATGCGGCGCGGCAGCTCGAAGAAGGCGGCGGCGAAGGGATTGTGGCGACCGTCGAAGGTGTAGCCCGGCCCCTCTCCGGTGGCCTCGAACGCATCGCACAGGTACACGCTGCGCCCGCCGAGCGACTGAAGCCCGGTCAGGAACCGGATCTCCGCCGCATCGGGCCGCGCGTTGAAATCCCCGCACAGCACGAGCGGCAGGCGCGCCGCATCGACGTGAGCGTGCTCGTCGATCGCCGTCGCGAGCGCCGCCACCTGGGCCTCGCGCACGTAGCCGTGGTGCAGTCTCCAGGCGAGATGCGTCACGACGAACGGCAAGATCCCGCCCGGCGTCTCGATCTCGGAAAACAGCGCGCTTCGCTGCTCGTCCGTGTCGAGCCCGGGCAGCCGCGCGACCGCGCGCTTCGTGATCGGAAACCGCGCCAGCGCCGCGTTGCCGAAGGTGATGCCGCCCGCGAGCGGCTTCGCCTCGCCGTAGACGACGCCGTAGCCGAGCCCAAGGGCGAGCTCGTGCGCCAGCGTGTGCGTCCCGTCGCCCATCACCTCTTGCACGCCGATGACGTCGGGTGAGAGCGCCTCGATGCCCGCGCGCAGGAGCTCGCGCCGCGCCTCCCAGGGACCCGAGCGGTTCCAGATGTTGATCGTGAGGAGCTTGATGCGCATGGGTTCCGGCGTTGGCGCCCCTCGCCGGGGCTCGAGGCGCGCGCTCATTTTTCCCGGCGACGCGGCTGGCGTGTTAGCCGTCCTCGGATGCAGAGGGAAGCGATCCGAGGCGCACTCAACTCCCCGGTCGAGCCGGGCTCCCTTGTCGAGCCGGGCCGCGGCGTCGAGCGGGGCTACGAAGTCGGGCAGCGCCGAGCGCTCGGGCTCGGGCTCGGGCTGGTCCTCGTCGCGACCGTGGCGTCAGGCTGCGGCTCGAAGCTCAAGGTAGAAGAGTGCAACGCGCTTCGCGGCGACGGGTTCGAGAAGTTGAACGCGGCGCACACCTGCAACGACGACTCCGACTGCGTGCCGAGCGAGTGGCCGGGCTGCGCCAAGCCGACGAGCGCCAAGGACAAGGCGCGCATCACCGAGCTCAAGACCAAGTTCGACGCCGGAAAGTGCGAGGAGCCCGCGGCGAAATGCCGTGAAACGCCCGAGATCTACTGCAAACAGGGCCTGTGCGTGTTCCGCGAGCAGGCGGGGCAGACGAACCCGCAGTAGCCTCGCGTGCGTCGGGCGCGTGCCCTGCGCGCGGTGTGGATTCGGTGGCGAATCTCTGACTCGCGAACCCTGCCTCGCGACACTAGCGAGCGCGCGGCGGTCGGTGTAGGCGTCTCGCATGAAGATCGATCTGGCTCAGTATTTCCCGTCGCTCGCGCCGGGGATGGTGCCTTCGCTCGTCGAGACGATGGTGATCGCGGCCGGCGCCGACGGTGAGCTCGGCAGTGACGAGCGCGTGGCGCTGGCGAGCGCGCTCGAGGGCCTCTTGCGCGGGAGCGAGCACGAGTCGATGGCGACTGGCGCCGGGCTCGATGCCTTGTGCGCGGAGGCCGAGGCGGCGCTCGCCCGCGACGGTCGCGAGCTGCGCCTCGCGGCGGTGAAGGCGGCGCTCCCCGACGACAAGGCGCGCACGGGGGCGCTCGCGCTGGCGATCGCCGTGACCGCAGCGGACGGCATCGTTCGCACGAGTGAGCGCGAGCTCCTGCTGGAGCTCGCCGGGGCGCTCGACGTGAGCCCCGACGTCGCGGCCGATCTGGTCATCCTGGCGACCCGCGGCGCGTGAGCCCGAGCGCGGGGACGGCACCTCTCGTGGGAGACGACGTCGCGTGAACGCCTCGCCGATCATTCCATTTCCCACGCCGGGCTCCGTGCTCGAGAGCGTGTGGGGCAGCTTCACGATCGGCCGCCTCATCGGCGACGGGCAATACGGCTCGGTGTACGAGGCCGTCGGCCCGTTCGAGCAGCTCTACGCGCTCAAGATGTTTCGCCCCGCCAACCGCCCATACGAGACGGTGAAGATGGAGTGGTCGGCCGAGATGAAGCGGCTCGAGAGCTACCGCCACCCGAACATCGTCTACATCTTCGACGCGTTCGAGAGCAACATGCTCTTCTACATCGCGCTCGAGCGCTGCGACACGAGCCTGCGCGCGTGCACCCAGCCGTTCGACGACGAGCAGCTCATCGAGGTGTCGCGCCAGCTGCTCATGGCGCTCGCGTACCTGCACGACAACGGCCTCGTGCACTCGGATCTGCACGGCGGGAACGTCCTCATCTCGAACCTTCACGGGACGCCCGTCGTCAAGCTCACCGACTTCGGCGTCGCGCACGAGCTCGACACGCAGGCGTGGTTTCGACCCCAGGTCGCGAACCCGAAGATCCTCACGCCCGAGCTCGTGACCGCCGGCTACACGACCAAGCAGAGCGATCTCTACCAGCTCGGCCTCTTGATGTTTCGGATGCACACGGGCGAGCACGCGATCCCCGAGGGCACGGGCTACCCCGAGCTCAATCGCCTCATCGCCGACGGCGTGCCGCGGCAGCGCGCCGAGGCGCTCGGTACGTCCGTGGGCCAGGTGATCGCCAAGCTGTTGCGGCGCCGCGATGCCTACCGCTATCGCACGGCGCGCGACGTCTGGGACGATTTGCGGCAGGCGCGTCTGCTCGCAACGACGGGGCCGCACTCCGCTCGCGGCTGAGGGCTCGCGGCTGAGGGCTCGCGGCTGAGGGCTCGCGGCTGAGGGCTCGCGGCTGAGGGCATGAGGCTAATTGAACCACGTCTTTGCCGCCCTCGCCGTGCCGCATCGGGACGCCGACGTCGTCGGGCCCGTTCGCATCACCTGTGAGCCGCTCGCGCTGCGGATCGAGCTCTGCGGCGTGCGGCGCCATGCGCGCGGCTTCGTGCCCGGCGGTATCGCCCGCGACGCGGCGATGACCGTGCCGTACTCGGCCGTGCGAGCGCTCGTGCGTCGCGGTCCGGTGCTGCTCTTGGGCCTCGAGCCGCGCGTCGCGGCGCCGTACGCCAGGTTCGCGCTCGCGCGTTTCTCCGAAGACGCGAGCCTCACGTCGTTGAACGAGGGCGTCGCGCGGCGGCGTCTCGAGACCCTCGTGCTCGCGCTCGTGGCCATGCTCGTCGGCCTCGTGTCGTTCGTCGCGGCGTCGGCGGTGGCCCGCACCTCGAGCCTTGCCGCCGCATCCCTCGCCGCGGTCGTGGCGTTCGCCAGCTACGGGCTCGCAGCGCGGCTCCGCGCGGAGCTGTTCGATGGCGGCGTGCGCTCGCGCCGTCGCATGCGCGAGCTCGAGGCGCTGCTCGGCGAGCGCGTGGGCCTCGAAGGTGCGTCGCTGGAGTTGATGGAACGCGCGGCGGCCGAGGCCCCGGTGGCGGAGCTGCTCGGCTTGGCAGGGCGCACGCGGCGCCTCGCCCTCGCGCTCGTCGGTGTGGCGGTCGGCGTGGGTGTCGCGGTCACGGTGGTGCGTCGCTTCGGCGTCGCGTCGCGCGTGACGTTGCCGGTGCCCGCGGCCCTGCGTGGCATCGAGCCCGAGGCCCTTCGACTCGGCAACGCGGCGCAGCGACTCGTGACGCCGGTGCGCGCCGCGTGCCGCTGTGCGCGCGCCGAGACCTCGCTCTGGAAGGACGGCGTCGCCAGCGTGAGCGTGCTCGTCTCGCCGCGAAGAGGCGCGCTCGATGCCGTGTGGCTCGCGCACGACGTGACGTACTCGGTGCGCGCCGACGACGAGCCCGCCGCAGAGCCGAGCGCACCGCGCGTCGACTTCGATGTCGTCGTCGTGAACAACGGCCGCGTCGATCTCGACACCGTGAGCCTGATCCTCACCTTCGCGCGGAAGAGCCCGAGCGGCGACCGCATCGGCGTGATGGAGCGCGGGCTGCACTACCCGGCGCGCCTGCGACCGGCGCAGGCCGTCCGATGGCGCGTGCGTGCGCGCGGCAGCGAGGTGCGGCTCACGTTCCCCGGGATGGCCAAGCTCGGCGCCGAGGTCGAGCCCGCGGCCGCGGACGCGTTCGTCGCGCTGCAATCGGCGCGGCTCGGGGCGGTGCGTCTCCACGGCGCCATGATGCTCGGCTACCTCGGCGCTCCGGGCGCGGAGGCCGTGGCGCACGCGATCACGGGTCTCTCGCCGCTCGAGGACGCTTCGCGCAGGGCGTTGCTCGACGCGCTCGGGCCGCTCAAGGCGTGCGAGGTCACGACGAGCGACGGCGTCCTTCGCGCCTGCGTCCACAACGGCTCGAAGGCGCTCCTGCGCGCCGTCACGCTCGCCGACGCGACGCCGCCCGTCTCGGGGCGCAGCTGGACCGTCGACGACTTGTTCTTTCCTGCGCGCGGGCTCACGGTAGAGCTGCCGCTCGAGGGCGCGGCCCCGCCGCATACGCTCTCGGTGAAGGCCGGTCGAGAGGCCGATCTCGGGCCGCCCTGACGTGCCTCGGGAGCCGCACTATCGAGCGAACCGCCGCCCGCCACACATCGCGCTGTCGTATCTCGGGAGCCGCACTATCGAGCGAAGCGCCGCTCGCCACACGCCGCCACGTGCCGTCGCGCTCGGCGTCAGCCGGGATAGCCGCAGACGGTGTAGCCCGCCGGCAAGAGCGCGCTCTGCTTGCAGACGCCCTGCACCGAGCCGCCCATCTGCGGCAGCATCGGGCACACGGTGACGTTGGGCTCGCAGAGCACGAAGCGGTTCTCTGCCGCGTTGCAGGTCGTCTCGCACGTCGCCTGATCGTAGTAGCCGAACTGCTGACCATTGTAGGTGCCGGTCTTGCGGCGCGCGCAGCACACTTCGCCGCTGCCGCAGTGGACCTCGGACTTGCACTCGATGCGCGTCTCGTAGCCTTGTCCGTCCTGCGCCGTCGTGCAGCCGTCGTTGGCGATGCTGCCCATGACGCACTCGGCCTGGACCGCGCCGTACGCCTTGTAGTTGTCCCAGCAGCAGGCGCTGTCGCCGCCCTGCGTGCACTGTTGATCGCCGCACGGCAACACCGCCGGAGCGCCGCCCGTGCCGGTCGCCGCCACCGTGGGGCCGGTGCCGGTCGCCGGCGCCGTGTTCGAGCCCGTGGTGTTCGGATCGCCGCCGGCGCCGCCCGCCGCGGC
>SYFR01000303.1 GCA_005800325.1 Myxococcales bacterium
GAAAGACGCGACCTCCGCCGTCGTCGCGGCTTGCGACGACGGCACCCGGGCGCTGCTCGAGCTCGCGCGCCAGGAAGAGCGCACGCCGATGCCGGGCTACACGCATCTGCAGCGCGCGGTGCCGTCGAGCGTCGGCCTCTGGGCCGCGGGGATCGCCGAGTCGCTCATGGATGCGCGCGACCTCCTCTGCGCCTGCCTCGCGCTGCTCGATCGGAACCCGCTCGGCGGCGCGGCCGGCTACGGCGTGAACCTCCCGCTCGATCGTGACTTCGTCGCCCGCGAGCTCGATTTCGCGGGCCTGGTCGTGAACCCGGTCGCGGCGCAGGCCTCGCGCGGCACGCTCGAGGTCGGGCTGCTCGCGGCGGCGTGGCAGCTCATGGCCACGATCCGGCGTTTTTCGTGGGATTTGTCGCTGTTCACGACCGCGGAGTTCGGCTTCGTGCGGCTCCCCGACGCGCTCACAACCGGCTCCTCGATCATGCCGAACAAGCGCAACCCCGACGTCGTCGAGCTGATGCGCGCGTCGTGCGGCGCCGTGCAGGGCGCGATGAGCGAGCTCATGGGGATGCTCTCCTTGCCGAGCGGCTACCACCGCGATCTACAGCTCACCAAGGCTCCCATCCTGCGCGGCCTCGATGAAACCCTGGCGACCGCGCGCATGTTGCCGCTCGTCGTGCGCGGGATGGTGCTCGACACGGAGCGCATGCGCGCCGCGCTCAGCCCCGACTGCTTCGCGACCGACCGCGCGGTCGAGCTCACGCTCGCGGGGGTGCCGTTCCGCGACGCGTATCGCCAGGTGGCCGCCGAGCTCGCGAGCCTCGCGGCGGGCGACGCCGAGGCGAGCCTGAGCGCTCGCACGAGCCCCGGGGCCTGCGCCGATCTGCGCCTCGCGGAGCTCGAAGCGCGGCTCGCCTCACGCTGACCGCAGCGCCCCCGCGACGGTGACCGGAATCAAGTCCCGGCGGCGACCGAATCTTGGCATTTACAGCCCGGCGCGGATCGGGCACATCCCGTCAGCCCTGGACGACAGGGAGCCGCCCGCCCGCCTCGCGCTCGCGCACGCTACGTGCCCCGCCGCGAGCGGTCTCGCGTGTACCAACGGTAGATGAAAAGGGAGAATGTGATGGGATTCTGGAAAAAGGCGTGCACGCCGCTGCTCCTCGTCGGCCTCGCGTCGCCGGCGCTCGTGAACTGCGACATGCTCGGCAGCTTGCCGGGCATGGACTGCCCGGCGATGAAGGACGGCAACTTCGCCGCTCTCAAGTTCGAGGGCGGCGCCCAGGTCGAGGGCGAGCTCAAGGGCTTCCTCGAGTCGGTCTACGCGTTCCACAAGACGACGATCGACATGGAAGTCGGCCTCATCGAGTCCTGCGCGGAGCTCGGCAAGGCGCTCGACATGGACGAGAAGACGCTCGAAGCCAAGCCCGCTGACGGCGAAGGCGCGAAGAAGGTCTGCGGCGCCGTGGCCGACAAGGTCAAGGCCATGATCAACGCGGCCGGCGGCGCCTCGCTCACGGTCGAGATCGGCGAGCCGACGTGCTCGATCGACATCGACGCGATGGTGGCCTGCCTCGGCGAGTGCGGTAGCCCGATCGATCCGGGTGATTTCAAGGCGAGCTGCAAGGGCGGCGAGCTCAGCGGCAAGTGCAGCGCCGAGTGCGACGGCACCTGCTCGCTCGAAGCTGGCGCGAAGTGCGCCGGTGAGTGCGGCGGCACCTGCAAGGGCAAGTGCGACGGCAAGAAGAGCGACGCGTCCTGCAGCGGCAAGTGCGAAGGCGAGTGCAGTGGCACCTGCAAGGTGGCCGCGAAGGGCTCCTGCGAGGGCACCTGCACCGGCGGCTGCAGCGCGAAGATCGAGGCGCCGAAGTGCACCGGCACGTTCGAGCCCCCCTCGGTCGATGCGAGCTGCCAGCTCAACTGCACCGCGAAGACCGCGGCGACGGCGACCTGCACGCCGCCGAAGGTGAAGATCAAGCTCGAGGGCGAAGGCTCGACCGACATCACGAAGCTCATCGCGGGCCTCGAGACGGCGCTCCCGAAGATCGTCACCATCCAGATCGGCACCGGCAAGCGCCTCGTCGAGGCCGGCAAGGGCCTGGTCGAGAAGGGCAAGGCGCTGCCGCAGGTCGCCACCAAGGGCGGCCTCAAGGCCGTGGGCTGCATCGCCAAGGCGGCGTCGCTGAGCGTCAGCGCGTCGGCGTCGATCTCGCTCAACGTCGAGGCGAGCGCCAACATCGGCGGCTCTGTATCCGGCGGGACCTGATAGGGTATCCGGCGGGACCTGAGAGGGTATCCGGCGGGACCTGAGAGGGTTTCCGGCGGGACCTGAGAGGGTTTCCGGCGGGACCTGAGAGGGTTTCCGGCGGGACCTGAGCGGGTCCCGGCCGGGAGCTCCGAGGCTCTCGCGCAGCGGCTGGTCCCTCGCGGATCGGCCGCTGCCGTTTTGTGCGGACTTTCCCGGGCGATCGCCCCCACCACGCGGCCGGCTCGAGCCCGCGATGCGTGGGCATCGACGCGGCGCGCGCGCGTTGTAAGCTCTGTGCATGACCACGGTCTTGGTCGTCGAGGACGAGCCCGCGATCGCGGAGTCGCTCGCCTTCGCGCTCCGGCGCGAGGGCTACGCCGTCGAGCGCGCGGGGACCCTCGCCGAGGCGGACCGCAAGCTCGCCGGAGCCGAGCTCGTGATCCTCGATCTCATGCTGCCCGACGGCAGCGGCTTCGAGCTCCTTGCGGGGCTGAGGCGGCGCGAGCGCGCCCCGGCGGTCATCGTCTTGTCGAGCCGCGACACCGAGGCCGATCGCGTCGCCGGGCTCGAGACCGGCGCGGACGACTACGTGACCAAGCCCTTCTCGCCGCGCGAGGTCGTGGCTCGCGTGCGCGCGGTGCTGCGCCGCGCGTCGAGCCCCGCGACAGCTTCGCAGCGTGAGCTGCCGCTCGCGGTCGAGCCGGCGACGCGGCGTGCCACCGTGCACGGCACGCCGCTCGAGCTAACAAGGGTCGAGTTCGATCTGCTCGCGTCCATGCTCGAGTCGCCAGGCCGCGTGTTCACGCGCGCGCAGCTCATCGAGCGGCTGTGGGGCGACAATTTCGCCATCACCGATCGCACCGTGGACTCGCACGTCAAGGCGCTGCGGCGCAAGGTCGGCGAGGCCGGCGGCGAGCCCGGGATGGTCGAGACCGTCCGCGGCGTCGGCTACCGCGTGAGCGACGCGCCCGCGGGCCCGCCCCACGAAGGCGACCGCGACGAGGTGTAGGGTGCTTCAGCTCGTCGTCATCGCCGCGGCCGCGGTCGGGCTCATCGCCCTCGTCGCCTTCGTCATCGCGCGGCTCGTGCGCGCCCGCACGGCCGGCATGTCGATCCGGCTGCAGGTGTTCGTCGCGCTCGCGAGCATCGTGGGCGCCTTCGCGTTCGGTCTCGGCCTGCTCGTGCTCGACCGCATCAAGGCGCGCGCCGATCTCGTCGGCAGCGAGGCCGCCCTCGGCGAAGCACGCGCGATCGCCGCCTTGGTCGAGGTCGAGCTCGAGGCCGGCGGCCGCACGCTCGACGACGTCGCCAAGCGTTTCGGACGCGCGCCGCAAGCCAAGGCGCGAGACGGCGAGCTCGGCCCGCACCTCGCCCTCGTCGATCCGAGCGGTCGCGTCGTGTTCGCGAGCGGCCGCAGCCCCGACGAGCCCGGCACGGTGACGTCCCTCGTCCCGATCCTCGTCGACGGCGCGGTCGTCGGGCACGCGCGCGTCGTGAAGCCGACGTTGCTCATCAAGAAGACCTTGGCCGACTTCGCGCCGACCGTCCTCGTCATCAGCGTCCTGCTCGGCGCCGTCGCCGCCGTCGCCGCGTCGCTCATCGGACGCGCGATCGCCAAGCCCATCGAGGCGCTCACCCAGTTCGCGACGAAGGTCAGCGAGGGCGAGCGGCGCGCGGCCCCTCCGCTCGGTCACGGCCGCGAGGTGATGCTGCTGTCACGCGCGCTCGACTCCATGCGCCGACAGCTCGAGGGCCGGCCGTTCGTCGAGACGTTCGCGGCCGACCTGTCGCATGAGCTGAAGAATCCGGTCGCCGCGATCCGCGCGAGCGCCGAGGTGTTGGCCGACGGCGCGCTCGAGGAGCCCGAAGAGGCGAGGCGCTTCGTCGACCGCATCCTCGAGGCCTCGACCCGCATCGAGGCACTGCTCGCGGAGCTCTTGCAGCTCGCCCGCCTCGAGGCGCGCGGCGTCGAGCACCTGGCCGCCGTCGATCTTTGCGACTGCGCCCGCGCTGCGGTCCTCGCGGTGCGCGCCCATGCCGGCGAGCGCGGCGCGGACATCGTCCTCCGAGCGAGCGTCGTCACCGAGGTCCGCGGGGACGCGGCAGCGCTCGAGCGCGCCATCCGGAACCTCATCGACAACGGCCTGGTGCACGGCGAGCCCGGGCCCATCGAGATCGCCGTCGAGCGCGCGGGCGACGAGGTCCGCTGCCGCGTGAGGAGCCGCGGACAGATCGCGCGCGGCGTGAGACCCCGCATTTTCCGGCGTTTCGTCACGACGCGCCCCGACCGCGGCGGGACGGGCCTCGGCCTCGCGATCGTCAAGGCCGTGGCCGAGGCGCACGGCGGCGACGTCGTGTGCGCCGCGCTCGGACCTCCCGAAGTCGAGCTCGTGATGACTCTGCCGGCCGCCTAGCGTGGCCCATCGGCGACGCACCACCTCGCATGATCAGAGCCACCTGACGGCGACCGCGCGGCCCGCGCCCCGTCTCCACGAAATCTCCACGAACGGAACACCCTCCGGATCCGGCGATTTCCGCTGGTTCGGACTAAGGTCCAGGTGATCCCATGAACGAGCGCCCCTCTCACATCGCC